>NZ_JBFRKI010000012.1:184232-260801 GCF_041469245.1 Vibrio sp. 10N.286.51.B11
TATTTTTAGTAACAAAATTACAAATGTTATAATTAGCGCTCTCAAGTTCAACATAATTCGTAAACATTAAAAAAAAACGTATTTTTGGTGATCAAAAACACAAAAAGGGAGCTTTTGCTCCCTTTTATTTGTTTACTTAGATTTTTATCGCAAAAAAAGTTTTTGGTAATTTTTGGTCGTTTGTTCGGCAACCTCTTTCATCGACACACCTTTTAATTGCGCAATGTAGGCCGCCACTTCGACGACATATGCAGGCTGATTCTGCTTTCCACGATATGGAATGGGCGCCAAGTATGGAGAATCCGTCTCGATCAGCAACCTGTTTAGCGGTAGGTTTTTAACAACTTCTTTAAGTTCTGTAGCCTGCTTAAAGGTCACAATGCCTGAAATTGAGATATAGAAACCTAGTTCCATTGCTGCTTCTGCGAATGCTTGATCTTCGGTAAAGCAGTGAATCACACCGCCACACTTCTCAGCTCCGCCATCACGTAAAATAGCTAATGTGTCTTCACGTGCGTTACGAGTGTGAATGATCAAAGGTTTATTCAGCTCAACGGCTAACTCAACATGCTGCTTAAATCGTAGCTGTTGCAGCTCCGCCGTCTCTGGTTGGTAGTGATAATCTAAACCTGTCTCTCCAATCGCCACAACCTTAGGGTTGCTCGCGTATTCACGCATTGTCTCTAGGCTGAAATCACTTTCAACATCGAGAGGGTGAACGCCACAAGAGGCTTTAACGTTATCAAACGGCGAGATCATCTCGAGCATATTTTCAAACGAATCGAGTGTCACACCGACAGAAAGCAATTGGTCTACGTTAGCAGCCTTCGCCTTGTTAACCACATCTTCTACGCTGGTGTGTAAATTTTGGTAATCCAGTTTGTCTAAATGACAGTGGGAATCTACGAACATGTTTCCTCGCAAGTGGCTATCAGCCAATTCATTATGAGTAGCTCCGTATTGAGCCCAGGGTGTTGCTTTAACTGCTCAATCAATGTCAGCAGTTTATTCGATGCTGCATAAGCACTTTGATAAGACATCGCCTCACACAGTGCTTTCGCACTCGGAGTGAAAGCCTGATTCGCCAAACCAAAATGCAGCTTCTGTACATCTGACAATAGATGCCAAAGCCAGCCAAGTTGAATCAAAGGGTCTTTGCTAAGCTCTGTAGAGAACTTTAGCATGTCAGGTTGAGTGCCTTTTATCACATTCACAAAGCCATCGAGCGCTTTTGTTGAAGCTTCAACGCCACCTTGCTCAAACATCGCTTTTGCTTTTAAAGGCGCGTTGTCATTGAGTGCTAAAATATACTGCGGTACCGCTTTGCCCACTTCACCATCTAACCACGCTGATGCTGTCTCTAACTGCGGACTAACCACATTGAATTGCTGACAACGGCTAATAATAGTCGGCATTAAGCGATTACTGTTACGAGTAGACAGAATGAAGATGCACTTGCTTGATGGCTCTTCCAGAGTTTTCAATAGTGCGTTGGAAGCCGATTCGTTCATTGCTTCAGCAGGGTTAAGCAAAATAACGCGCAAACCACCTAACTGAGAAGACTCTTGAGCCCAGCGGTTACTGGCACGCACTTGATCAACCGTGATCGACTTACCTTCTTTCTCGGGTGAGATCACATGAAAATCAGGATGACTGCCCGACTTCATTAACTCACAGCTGTGGCAAAACCCGCACGACTCGCTTTCATAGTTCGTGCACATCAATGCGTCGGTAAGTTGGCTAATCAAAGCATCAACGCCGAGCCCTTCCGGTGCATTAACAATCACAGAGTTAGGAAAACGCTCCGCATCGAGACTTTTTTTCCACTCACTCCATACCGGTGTGAGCCAAGAATACACTTCAGCCATGACTACCTACTGTTTGTCGAGCCAAGCAGTTAGCGCGACTTTAATATCAGCGGCTACTTGCTCAATTTCTTGCTGCGCGTTAATCACAAGTACAGAATCATCTTGTTCTGCAATTTCTAGATAGCGCTCACGCGTGCGGTCGAAAAATGAGATGTCCATCTTTTCAATTCTATCAAGCTCACCACGGCCTCTAGCACGCTCTAGCCCTACTCTAGGGTCTAGGTCCAAATATAGCGTTAGATCGGGTTTAAAGCCGCCTAGCGTGGTTGCTTTCAGTGATTCCATAGTCGTGCGCGCGATCTGGCGACCACCACCTTGGTATGCCTGTGAAGACATATCATGACGATCACCCAATACCCATTGACCATTGGCGAGTGCCGGCTTGATGACGTTCTCGACTAATTGAACACGTGCTGCATACATCAACAGCAATTCAGTCATGTCTTGAAGCTTCTCGCCTTCGTGCTCTTCTTTAACCAATGAACGCATCTTTTCAGCTAAGACAGTACCACCCGGCTCGCGAGTATTAACAATATCTTCAACATCCGATGCTTTTAATGTCTCAACGATGGCATTGATTGCTGTGCTTTTGCCAGCGCCTTCAAGGCCTTCAACCACGATAAATTTCGACTGATTCATAATTATTTCTTTATCTGTTTTTTCTTAATTGCTTTAAGTAAGCTCGCACTGCACGGTTATGCTCAGTCAAACTCTTTGAAAATACGTGACCACCTGTTCCACTCGCAACGAAATACAAGTAGTTGCTCTTCTCTGGATTCAACGCCGCGTTGATAGACGCTTTGCCTGCCATAGCGATAGGTGTCGGTGGCAAGCCACTCATTGTATAGGTGTTGTAAGGCGTTGGCGTGCGTAAGTCTTTCTTACGGATGTTGCCATCGTAGCTGTCACCCATGCCATAGATAACCGTTGGGTCAGTTTGCAAACGCATACGCTTGTTTAGACGGTTAACAAACACAGAAGAAACACGCTCACGTTCTGACGCAACAGCGGTCTCTTTCTCAATGATAGATGCAAGAATTAACGCTTCGTATGGCGATTTAAGAGGCAGCTTATCCGCTCGATTTTCCCACTCTTCATTCACCACGCTCATTAGGTCTCGATGCGCGCGCTTCAACAAATCTAAATCAGTGGTGCCGTAGGTGTAGTGATACGTTTCTGCTAAGAAGAGACCTTCTAGCTTTTCGTTTTCAATACCCAACTTTTCAGCGATCTCTTTTTCAGAAACGCCATCCAATGTCTGTTGAATGAATTCGTTGTCTTTTAGCTGAACAAGCCATTTGTCAAAACGACTGCCTTCAACAAAGGTAATAGTAAACTGGTGTTCTTTCCCTTCTACAAGCACCTGTAGCGCTTGCTCTAAGGTTAAACCCGGTTCAAGCAGGAAAGTACCCGCTTTTACGTCTACAAGCTCAGGATGTAACTTACGGATTAATTTCTCGTAAGGAGAAGCCTCAAACAGCCCCTCGTTAATCAACTGGGCTAGAACGCGGTTAAAGCTGCTACCTGAAGCAACAGTCACGACTTGTGGTTTTTCTAATTGAATAACTTGTTTCAGGTTATCTTGCGCTTGGTTGTAAACATAAAAACCAGCAGCACCGGCTGCAATTAAGCACAAGATAATAAAAATAAATAACTTTTTGATCACGAGTTTAGTTGTCCTTGAAGGCTACGAGTAACGGTTCCAATGTTAAATTGGGTATCACTAATACGGGTAACTGGGGCAACCCCTAAAATGGAGTTTGTCATGAAAACCTCATCAGCTTGCATGAGTTGAGATAAGCAGTAGTCACTAATTGTAACGGAAAGTTCAGCCTGATTCAGCGCGGTTAACAATTGCTTACGCATAACCCCCGCGACACCACTTTGAGTGAGTTGAGGTGTGTATATCGACTGACCTTTGCGCCAGAACAGATTGGCCATGGTGGTTTCAATCACATTGCCCGATATATCAAGAACCACACCATCCACTTCATTAGCTTGATCCATTTCATCTTTCATCAAAATCTGCTCAAGGCGATTATTGTGCTTATGGCCAGCCAGTAGTGGGCTCAAACCTAGCGCTTGATGGCAGATACCGAGTTCAACACCGGAGTCTTGCCACGCTGAATAATGGCTTGGGTAATCAAAGGTACTGATGGTGATTGTCGGCTTGGCGATATTCTTGGTACTGTAGCCACGCCCACCCGCTCCACGACTAACGTGCAGCTTGATCCCTGCTTTTTGATTATGAGGCTTGTTGGCGTTATGGAGCTTCTTTGAACCATCAAGGCTCTTTGTGCCATGAAGAGCGTTATGTTGGATGTGTTGAAGCGCAGTATCGAGCCAAAGACTAACAACATCCCAATCAAGAGCAGAAATGCGTAGTGCTTTAAGGCACTCGTCGACACGGTGCTGATGATCGTGAAGATGTTGTATCTCACCATCACTCACGAGCATTGTCGTAAAACAGCCGTCTCCGTACTGAAACGAGCGATCCAAAATATCGATAGTTTGCTGGCTTTCTCCATCAACCCAAAACATGTTTTTCCCCATAAAAAGAAACGGCTCAATGCTAAAGCATCAAGCCGTTTAAAAACAAGTCTAATTGTGACTATCTACGAGTGTTTACGTCTTTAATAAGATGATTAAATCTTTTTGAAGATCAAACAGCCGTTTGTACCACCGAAACCGAATGAGTTACATGCAGCATATTCCATGTTGCTAACTTCACGCGCAGTGTGAGGTACTAAGTCAATATCTAAGCCTTCTTCAGGATCATCTAGGTTGATTGTTGGTGGAACAATTTGGTCAACCAGAGACATAGCCGTGATGATAGCTTCAGCAGAACCAGCAGCACCTAGAAGGTGGCCTGTCATTGATTTCGTAGAAGAAACCAATACTTGCTTGCTGCCTGCTTCGCCAAGAGCACGCTTGATGCCCTTAACTTCCGCTACGTCACCTGCAGGAGTCGAAGTACCGTGTGCGTTTACATAACCGATTTGTTCACCAGTAATGCCAGCATCACGCATAGCCGCTTCCATTGCTAGTGCGCCACCTGAGCCATCTTCACTTGGAGATGTCATGTGGTAAGCGTCACCCGACATACCGAAGCCAACTAGCTCACAGTAAATCTTAGCGCCACGAGCTTTCGCATGTTCGTACTCTTCAAGAACCATCATGCCTGCACCGTCGCCAAGAACGAAGCCATCACGGCCTTTGTCCCATGGACGAGAAGCTTTTTGAGGCTCATCGTTACGAGTAGAAAGTGCTTTAGCCGCACCAAAACCGCCCATACCTAGTGGAGTTGATGCTTTTTCAGCACCACCCGCTAGCATTGCGTCTGCATCGCCGTATGCAATCATACGAGCCGCGTGACCAATGTTATGTAGGCCAGTCGTACATGCAGTAGAAATCGCGATGTTTGGACCGCGTAGGCCACGCATGATAGACATGTGACCAGCAATCATATTCACGATCGTCGACGGTACGAAGAACGGGCTGATCTTACGAGGGCCTTTTTCAGTTAGAGCTTGGTGACCGGCTTCGATCAAACCAAGACCACCAATACCAGAACCGATAGCAACACCCACACGTGGAGCGTTTTCTTCAGTAATAGTTAGGGCTGAATCATCTAAAGCTTGAATACCTGCTGCGACGCCGTACTGGATGAACAAGTCCATCTTACGAGCATCTTTTTTAGTCATATACTCTTCGCAGTTAAAGTCTTTAACTAGACCTGCAAAACGAGTTGAGAAATTGGTTGCATCAAAATGATCGATATTAACGATACCACTTTGACCAGCTAGCAGGGCTTTCCAAGAAGATTCTACAGTGTTGCCTACCGGTGACAACATACCCATGCCAGTGACAACTACACGACGCTTGGACACGATTTTACACTCCGGGGATTGAGGTGATTTAAGATGAGGATAGATGAGTTAGATAAAACACAGGCGGTCGAGGTGACCGCCTGGGAGAGATTATTACTGAGCGCTAGTTACGTAATCGATAGCTGCTTGAACAGTAGTAATTTTCTCAGCTTCTTCATCTGGGATTTCAGTGTCAAATTCTTCTTCTAGAGCCATTACTAGCTCTACTGTGTCTAGAGAATCTGCACCTAGGTCATCAACGAAAGAAGCTTCGTTTTTAACTTCAGCTTCGTCTACACCTAGCTGTTCAACAATGATTTTCTTTACGCGTTCTTCGAGGTTGCTCATTTTTTCTTTTCCTTTACAGAGTTCGCTTTATGCGATGTTTTCCGTAGTTTATTCAATCTATTGAAAGTTGCAAGGTCAACTTTTCTGGTCAAACCACAATTTTCACGATTTTAACCGAAATTACGTATGATCTTGACTTAAATCATGCACAAATGTTGCACATAATTTACACCATGTACATACCGCCATTGACGTGAAGTGTTTCACCTGTGATATAAGCTGCCGCAGGTGACGCCAAAAATACCACAGCTTCAGCGATTTCGCGAGGGTCACCTAGTCGACCTGCTGGTACATTCGCCAAAGTTGCTGCACGTTGGTCATCATTTAGCGCTTTAGTCATGTCTGTTTCGATAAAACCAGGCGCTACAGTGTTTACTGTAATGCCACGAGACGCAACTTCACGAGCCATTGATTTAGTAAAGCCAATTACACCAGCTTTTGCAGCTGCGTAGTTAGCTTGACCAGCGTTACCCATAGTACCAACTACAGAACCAACGTTAACAATACGGCCTTGACGCTTCTTCATCATGCCACGCAATACAGCTTTAGACATGCGGAAAATAGGCGTTAGGTTAGTATCAATGATGTCGTTCCACTCATCGTCTTTCATACGCATAAGTAGGTTATCACGAGTGATACCAGCGTTGTTAACTAGAATGTCAATCGCACCAAATTCATCGTTGATGGTTTTCAGTGTAGCAGCAATTGAGTCAACATCAGTGACATTAAGAGCAAGACCTTTACCATTCTCACCCAGATACTCACTGATTGCAGCTGCGCCGCCTTCAGAAGTAGCTGTACCGATAACTTTAGCACCACGCTCAACTAAAAGTTCAGCGATTGCACGACCGATACCACGGCTTGCGCCTGTAACTAGTGCAACTTTGCCTTCTAAATTCATCATAACTTCTCTATTAAGTGGTTATTTACTTAGCAGCTTCTAGTGATGCAGTGTCGTTAACTGCAGCAGCTGTCATAGTTTTTACGATTCGTTTTGTTAGGCCAGTAAGAACTTTACCAGGGCCTAATTCAAGTAGCTTCTCAACGCCTTGCTCATTCATCGCTTGTACACCTTCAGTCCAACGAACTGGGCTGTATAGCTGACGAACAAGTGCGTCTTTAATTTTTGCAGGGTCTGTTTCAGCAATAACATCAACGTTATTGATAACAGGCAATGCTGGCGTGTTGAACTCTAGAGCTTCTAGAGCCACTGCTAGCTTATCTGCTGCTGGCTTCATCAGTGCACAGTGAGACGGCACAGAAACAGGTAACGGAAGTGCACGCTTAGCGCCCGCTTCTTTACAAAGTGCACCAGCACGCTCTACTGCAGCTTTGTTACCCGCGATAACAACTTGGCCAGGAGAGTTAAAGTTAACTGGAGACACAACTTCGTCTTGCGCAGCTTCTTCACACGCTTTAGCAATCGCTTCATCGTCTAGACCGATGATTGCGTACATTGCACCAACACCTGCAGGAACCGCTTCTTGCATCAGTTGACCACGTAGTTCAACCAGCTTGATCGCTTCTTTAAAGTCGATAACGCCGGCACATACAAGAGCAGAATATTCACCTAGGCTGTGACCTGCTAGATTTACAGGTTGCTCTAGGCCAAGCTCTTGCCATACACGCCAAATTGCAACAGACGCTGTTAATAGAGCCGGTTGAGTGCGAAAAGTTTCATTTAGATTTTCTACAGGACCATCTTGAACCAATGCCCATAGATCGTAACCAAGTGCTTCTGAAGCTTCAGCAAATGTCTTTTTAACAACATCATACTGTTCGCCTAGGTCAGCAAGCATACCGATAGCTTGAGAGCCTTGGCCTGGGAATACGATAGCAAATTTGCTCATTGTAATTTTCCTTTAAGCAAAGCAAAAAATTGAATAAGGCACATAAGTTATGTGCCTTGTTTGTTGATTATCGCTTAGGGTTAGAATTTAACTAACGCAGAACCCCAAGTGAAGCCGCCGCCAAATGCTTCAAGTAGAAGCGTTTGACCACGTTTAATTCGCCCGTCGCGAACAGCCTCATCTAGGGCCGTTGGCACGGTAGCTGCTGACGTGTTGCCGTGCTTATCAAGAGTAATCACTACTTGATCAAGCGACATCGTCAGCTTTTTAGCGGTTGCCGAGATAATACGGTAGTTCGCTTGGTGTGGAACTAACCAATCAAGCTCTGACTTATCCATATTGTTCGCCGCTAAGGTGTCTTTAACTAGCTTAGAAAGCTGAGTTACCGCCACTTTAAATACTTCGTTGCCCGCCATGTGCAGCCATTTGTCTGCATCACCGCCGCGCTCTGGTACTTCTAGGCTTAGAAGCTCACCGTATTTACCATCAGAGTAAATATGAGTAGACAAAATACCTGGCTCTTCGCTTGCGCCTACAACCACCGCGCCTGCTGCATCACCAAATAGGATGATAGTAGAGCGGTCAGTCGGATCACAGGTTTTTGACAGTGCATCAGCACCAATTACCAAAACGTTCTTACACATGCCAGTCTTGATGTGTTGATCAGCAACAGACAGTGCGTAGACAAAACCAGAACACGCTGCAGCCAAATCAAACGCAGGGCAGCCTTTGATACCAAGCTTGCCTTGTACCTGACATGCCGAAGACGGGAATGTGTGGCTACTGCTGGTTGTCGCAACGATGATTAAATCAATCTCTTCTTTGTCGATACCTGCCATTTCAATGGCATTTTCAGCAGCGTAAAACGCCATATCAGCAACGGTTTCGTTTTCCGCTGAAATACGACGCTCTTTAATACCCGTTCTAGCAACGATCCACTCATCGCTAGTCTCTACCATTTTCTCTAAGTCTGCGTTAGTACGCACCTGAGATGGCAAGTAGCTGCCAGTACCTAAAATTTTGCTATACATGAAGACTAATAATGCCTCTCGAGTAAAACCGCTTCCAAACGATCGCTAATGCGGCTGGGGACTTGTCGTTTGACCTCGTGTACTGCTTCACCAATCGCGTTGACGACTGCAGACACATCAGCACTTCCATGACTTTTAATGACAATGCCGCGCAATCCTAACAAACTTGCGCCGTTATACTGGTCGGGGTTCAAGGTTTTTAATTCAGTAAATAGCTCAGAAAACAGCATTCTGGCTATCCAACCCTTTATTGTTGAAGCCATCATGCGCGTTTTTAGCTTATCAATAAAGAGCTGAGCCGTACCTTCGCACGTTTTTAAGCAGACATTGCCCACAAAACCATCACATACGACGACATCAGCAGCATCTTGAAGTAATTGATTACCTTCAATATAGCCTATGAAGTTCACAGACTGAGTATTAGACAACATTTCAGCGCATCGTTTTACAAGGTCATTGCCTTTAATTTCTTCTGCACCGATATTCAAGATAGCGACACGTGGTGCGCGACCTAAATGTTGTTCTGCTAATGCACTGCCCATGACAGCAAACTGAAACAGTGAATCTGCGTCACTAGAAACGTTCGCCCCTAAATCAAGCATCCATGTGCGATTTCCGGATGCAGTAGGCAAAGCTGAAACCAATGCAGGCCTATCAATACCGGGAAGAAGCTTGAGTCTGAAACGGGATAAAGCCATCAGTGCGCCAGTGTTACCACCACTCACACAAGCATCAGCCTGTGATTCGGCAACCAGATCGATAGCGGCACGCATAGAGCTACCCTGACTATTACGTAAGGCTAGTGAAGGTTTTTCAGAATTGGAAATGACTCGATCACAATGCTGGATACTCAAACGAGAATCAGGCATTCGACCTAATGAAGATAATTGAGATGTGATCGCGTTTCGATCACCTATTAGAATGACTTTTAGCTCTGGGAAATACGACAGTGCCTGCACGGCGGCAGGCACTGTTACACGAGGACCGAAGTCCCCGCCCATTGCATCAAGCGCAACGGTTAGATTTTGCAAAGGTCAACCTTACTTGTTGATAACCTTTTTGCCGCGGTAGAAACCTTCGGCAGTCACGTTGTGACGTAGGTGAGTTTCACCTGAAGTTGCGTCTACAGAAAGTGCAGCTGTAGTTAGCGCATCGTGTGAACGACGCATGCCACGCATTGAACGTGATTTCTTGCTCTTTTGTACGGCCATTGACCCTACTCCTATGTAAATTCTTAAAGAAGCAATTACTTCTTTAAGCTTTTTAAAACATCAAATGGATTCGGCTTTTTGTCTTCCTCAATTTCTTCAGGAAGTTCACCAAACACCAAGTTATTTGAGTTAACGCTACATTTCGCATCGTCGTGCATTGCTATTTGTGGCAATCCAAGGATGAACTCGTCTTCAACTAATTGAATCAGGTCTAACTCACCGTACTCGTTCAGATCTACCAAATCGTACTCTTCCGGTGCTTCCTCTTCACTTTTCTCACTGTAAACAGGAGTATAAGTAAATTGGACATCGCACTCATGTGCGAAAACCTCATTACAACGTTGACACTCTAAATCGACTTCGACGTTAGCTTTACCAGAGATAACGACTAATCGTTGTTCATCAAGCCCAAATGACATTGAGACTTGCGCGTCACGTTTTACGCCTTCAGTTGCTTCAGTTAGACGCTTCAAAAGACTGACCTGGATGATACCATCCATATCGAGTCGTTTTTGAGCCGTTCTTGCCGGATCAACTGTACGCGGTATTTTTTCCTTTTGCATAGGGCGCGAATCTTATCTTCCAAATCGTGTTTAGTCAAAGGAAATGGCAAAAAAAATGTACTTTCCTGCCTTTCCTATTCAGAGCATTATGAATAGCAGGACAAGTTACGTTATCCTGAGATAAATGCTTCCTTGAATTGTAAATTAAAATGAGAAATTACCAACTAGTTTTAGCCTCTACATCACCATTTAGGCAAGAGATCCTCAAAAAACTACAGTTAAGCTTCATTACAGCCAAGCCAGACTGCGATGAAACGCCGCTTCCTGAAGAGACGCCTCAACAGCTGGTGATGCGCCTTGCTGAGACCAAAGCTAAGTCTTGTGTTGTGGAGCAACCTAGCTTAGTCATTGGTTCTGATCAGGTTTGCGTAATTGATGGAGAGATCATTGGTAAGCCTCACACTCGAGAAAAAGCGATCGAGCAGTTATCTCGTCAAAGCGGCAAGAGCATTACTTTTTATACTGGGCTTTCGGTTTGGAACAACGAAACCAATGAAGCTGACACACGTCTCGACACCTTTGTAGTGCATTTCCGCGATTTAACTAAGCAACAGATCATTAGTTATGTTGAAAAAGAGCAGCCTTATTACTGCGCAGGTAGCTTTATGTGTGAAGGGTTAGGCATCGCGTTGTTTAAACAGATGGAAGGGAAAGACCCAAATACTTTGATCGGCTTACCGCTGATCGATCTAGTCGATATGTTAGAAGCGCAAGGAATGGGTGTACTATAACGGATACGCTCTCTTTGTTAGAGATTCCCTACTCCTTCCTTCGTCAGTCTAGGGAATGGCGGAACACGCAATTTTATCTAACCAACTAATGATATAGAGCGTGATTTTAAAAAGTCGTCATCCTCAAGAGCGAGGAACGAGCGACTTGGGGATCTTCTACAACAGATGAAAACAAAAAAGGTTGACGATATTCGTCAACCTTTCTCATTTATGGATACTGAAGAACAAATTTAGAGGCACTCTATACCTTCGTATCTCGTATCTTCTTAAAGCTTACGTAAACCAGTTAGGGCTTTCTCTAGCCTTCTTTCCATTGGCGCCGAGATATCCATCTTCTCTTCACTACCTGGGTGTGTGAACTTGATGTTTGCTGCATGTAGGAACAGACGATCAAGACCAACCTTACCCGTGTAAGCGTCAAAACGACGATCACCGTAGCGATCATCCCAAGCAATTGGGTGACCAGTATACTGAGCGTGCACACGAATTTGGTGTGTTCGGCCTGTAATTGGGCTTGCTTGAATCAACGTCGCCTCTTGGAATTTTTCTAAAACCTTAAAACGGGTTTCAGAAGCTTTACCATTCGGGTTAACTCGAACAATGCTGTTCACTTCATTTTTCAACAAAGGTGCGTTGACGACTTTGCAGCTGTTCTTCCATTCGCCCATAACTAAAGCGAAGTAGTATTTTTGAACCGTTTTTTCACGGAACTGTGCTTGAAGGTGTCTTAGCGCCGAGCGCTTCTTAGCAACAAGCAAAATGCCAGACGTATCTCTATCGATACGGTGCACTAATTCAAGAAAACGAGCATCAGGGCGAAGAGCACGTAATGCTTCAATCGCGCCAAATTTTAATCCGCTACCACCATGAACAGCAGTGCCAGACGGTTTGTTAAGAATTAGCATGTGATCATCTTCATAAATGATGCACTGTTCTAATTCTGAAACCTTGTTGAGTTTCGTGCTCGGCACGTTCTCTTCTGTTTTCTCTTCAATAGTAACCGGAGGGATACGAACTAAATCGCCAGCTTTTAGTTTGTACTCAGCCTTAATGCGTTTTTTATTTACGCGGACTTCGCCTTTACGCACGATTCGGTAAATCATGCTTTTCGGGATGTTTTTTAATTGGTTGCGTAAGAAGTTATCAATACGCTGACCAGCCATATCTTCGTCAATGTCGACGAATTGGACTTGGGTTCTAATTTCGCTCATTGCGCTATTGTATCACTGTCACTTTTGATAATTGATATTTTCTTAGCCCTATTCCGAACTTATTTATCCCTAATCCTTACCGATCTATCCCAAAATGGTCATTGAAGTTCTATATTTCTTTGATTCTTCGAACAAAAAAGCATCAAGATTCCTGCAAATTAAAATATCAATTGATAAATTATTTATAGACAGTGAGTTAGAGCTATCAAAACCCAAACAAAAACTGTTTTTTTTACAGCATTCCGACAAAGCAGATTGCTGTGTTTACCGACCGCTGCTATAGTTCACAGCTGCTATCAGTGGTTTGACTATTATTTAAACAGTTAACCATTCATAAGCAAGTAAATGAGTAGATAACTCAGATTAGACAGTGCTGCAATCGGCGTAAGACACGGTCAACTGAGTTCCTTATCGCTCTACTCACGTACACTCATGTTGAGTATTCACCGCCACATCGCGGATCATAGGCTAACTCCCTATGATGACTGACGTGCCCCAGAGCATCCCTCTCCAGCCGGGAGGCTGCACCGATAAAGCCATGGGATCTGGCACCATGAGAAACGAAATAAAGCGATAAGAACAATGATGAAAATAAGAAAAGACAATGAGAATTTCTAAATGAAAAGAATGTTAATTAACGCAACTCAAAAAGAAGAGTTGCGTGTCGCTTTGGTTGATGGCCAACGACTGTTCGATCTAGATATCGAAAGTCCAGGTCACGAGTCAAAGAAAGCGAATATCTACAAAGGACGTATTACCCGTATTGAACCAAGCCTAGAAGCGGCATTCGTTGATTACGGCGCAGAACGTCACGGTTTCCTCCCTCTTAAAGAAATTGCCCGCGAATACTTCCCTGAAGGTTATACATACCAAGGCCGTCCTAGCATTAAAGAAGTGCTAAAAGAAGGCCAAGAAGTAATCGTACAAGTAGAGAAAGAAGAACGTGGTAGCAAAGGTGCTGCACTGACAACTTTCATCTCTTTGGCTGGTAGTTACTTAGTTCTTATGCCTAATAACCCTCGTGCTGGCGGTATTTCTCGTCGTATCGAAGGTGATGAACGCACTCAACTGAAAGCAGCATTAAGCACTCTTGAGCTTCCTCAAGGTATGGGCTTAATCGTGCGTACAGCGGGTGTTGGCAAAAGCGCAGAAGAGCTAGAGTGGGACCTGAATGTTCTATTGAACCATTGGGGCGCTATCAAGCAAGCTTCTGATTCAAATGCAGCTCCTTTCCTAATTCACCAAGAGAGTAACGTTATTGTTCGCGCAATTCGTGACTACCTACGTCGTGATATTGGCGAGATTCTAATCGACAGCAATACTATTTTTGAACGTGCACAAGCGCACATTCAATTAATACGCCCAGATTTCATGAATCGCGTTAAGAAATACGATGGTGAAGTGCCACTATTCAGCCATTACCAGATTGAAAGCCAGATCGAATCTGCTTTCCAACGTGAAGTTCGTCTTCCATCTGGTGGTTCTATCGTAATCGACCCAACAGAAGCACTGACTTCTATCGATATCAACTCTGCTCGTGCAACAAAGGGCGGCGATATTGAAGAAACAGCACTTAACACTAACCTAGAAGCTGCCGATGAAATTGCACGTCAATTACGTCTACGTGACCTAGGTGGTCTTGTTGTAATCGACTTTATCGATATGACCCCGGTTCGCCACCAACGCGAAGTAGAAAGCCGTCTACGTGATGCCGTTCGTTTAGATCGCGCACGTGTTCAGATTGGTCGTATTTCTCGCTTTGGTCTTCTAGAGATGTCTCGTCAACGTTTGAGCCCATCACTAGCAGAAGCAAGCCACCACATTTGTCCTCGTTGTACAGGTACTGGTGTTGTTCGTGATAACGAATCTCTAGCACTTTCTGTTCTACGTTTGATTGAAGAAGAAGCTCTAAAAGACAACACAGCACAAGTACTTGCTGTTGTGCCTGTTCCAATCGCTTCTTACCTTCTGAACGAAAAACGTCGCTCAGTAAACCACATCGAGAAGAACCAAGAAGTTAAGATCACTGTTGTTCCTAACTCAGACATGGAAACGCCGCATTTTGAGGTTATCCGTGTTCGTGAAGGTGAAGAGTTCGATCTACTATCTTACTTGCTGCCTAACAAGCTAGAAGCTCTAAAAGAAGCGGAAAGCAAAGAGCCTGCTGAACAGACTATTCGTCCTAAGAAGATCGAAGAACCTGCTCTGAAAGGCTTCGCAGCTCCTGCTCAATCAGCACCAACTCCTGCTCCAGCACCTAAAGCTGTAGAAGAGAAGAAAGCTGAACCAGCAGCGACTCAAGAACCAGGCCTAATTGGTCGTTTCTTCAAAGCTATCGGTAGCTTCTTATTTGGCTCTTCAACTCAAGAAGAGAAAAAAGAAGAAGAGAAGAAAGAAGAAGAAAAACCTAAAAACAATCGTAACAACGGCAACCGTCAACGGCGTGATCGTAACGATAACCGTCGTCGTAACCAACGTGGTGAGCGTGGCGAACAGCGTAACGACCGTGGTGAACGTGGTGACAATCGTAACGAAAACCGTGACAACAAACGCCGCCGTAAGCCAGCTCGTGATGAGAAGCCTGAAGAGCAAAAAGAAGCAGCTCGTCAGCCTCGCAAGCCTAAGCAAGACCGTCGCAACAAGCCACGTGATGAGCAGAAGCAACGCGAAGAGCAAGCACCATCTAAATTAGCAGAAGAAGGTCTACAGCTAGCAGCAGAAGCACAAGCTGGTAAACCGGAAGCGCCTAAGGCTAAACCTGAAGCGAAAGCAGCTAAGATTAAAGAGCGTCGTCAGCGTCGTAAACTGAACAAGCAAGTTCGTGTTAAAGACCAACAAGCTCAAGCTGAAGATAACGCTTCAAAAGAGCAGGTTGCTGCTAAAGAACTATCTGTTTCAAAAGAACAGTCAGTAGCTCAAGAGCAAAAAGTTGCGGAACAAGTAGAAGCAACTCAAGCGAATGCAGAGCAAACTGAACAGGAAGAGCCGAAACAACGTCGTAACCGTCGTTCTCCACGTCACCTACGTGCAAGTGGTCAACGTCGTCGTCGCGGTCGTGATCGTCGCCCTAACCCATTCCGCCTACGTAAAGGTGGTGTAGCTTCTCCAGAGATGGCTATGGGTAAAGTGATGCCTCGCTTCATTCCAAAACCTCACCACAAGCAGGCAAAGCCTGAAGTGGCTGAAGTTCAAGTAGCAGCTGAAGCTCAAACATCTGTTCAAGAGCAGAATGTTGCTCTAGAGACGGCACCACAAAGCAACGTAGCAATGACTGGCGGCTTCGCATGTCCAGAGCTTGCAATGGGTAAAGTTATCATCCGTCGTGAAGATGCTGCTGTTGAAGCTCAAGTAGCTGAGACTCCTGCTGTAGTTGAAGCTCCTGCAGTCGTTGAAGAAGCACCAGTGGTTGTTGAAACCGCGAAAGTTGAAGCTCCAGTGATTGCAGAAGCGACGAAAGTTGAAGCGCCTGTTGTAGCAGAAGCTGTGCAAGCAGAAGCAACACCAGTTGTTGAAGCTGAAGCGCCTAAAGCTGAAAGTGCAAAAGTTGAAGAAGCACCTGTTGTTAAAGCAGAAGCTCCTAAAGCGGCACCAAAGGCAGCTGTTGCTAAGAAGCAAGCCGGTTCACCAATGACTAAAGCTCCTGGTCCTCAAGAGATCAAAGAGATTGAAGTGATTGCAGCTCCGTTCCGCACTGAACGTTTTGTATCGAAAGGTGCAGGCAGTCAGGCAGCGTCGAACAAAGCTGGCGCGGCGATGACTAAGCCAAACTACTAGTGATTACTGATAGGTAATCGTGAGTAAATAGAATCAAAGGCTGCTTATTAAAGCAGCCTTTTTCATATCTACTAATCGAATAAAAATTAACAGATATATTACTCAAAGTTAGGTTCAACCTTGAACTTAATCACATTTTTGGGTAGCATTCGCGCACTTATCTTTTCGACACTTCGCTATTGCCGCTCTTTTCCATCACTGTTTGGCTACGCAATACACCCGTGTCGGTAAATCCATCTTAAGCATAGCTGAGCAAACATGT
Source organism: Vibrio sp. 10N.286.51.B11 (assembly GCF_041469245.1). Lineage (NCBI taxonomy): Bacteria > Pseudomonadati > Pseudomonadota > Gammaproteobacteria > Vibrionales > Vibrionaceae > Vibrio > Vibrio sp. 10N.286.51.B11. The sequence goes on from NZ_JBFRKI010000012.1 coordinate 200,951, forward strand.
TCGAATTCCCACAATTTTCAAAGCACTCTGTAAAGAATGACGTGCTTTCAGGTCTTACAGTAGCCCTGGCTCTGGTACCTGAAGCTGTAGCATTCGCCTTTGTTGCTGGCGTTGACCCAATGGTTGGTCTTTATGCAGCATTCATCGTAGGTTTAATCACTTCTGTCTTTGGCGGCCGTCCAGGTATGATTTCTGGCGCAACCGGCGCAATGGCCGTTGTAATGGTGAGCCTAGTGGCAACCCATGGTGTTCAATACCTATTCGCAGCCGTTATGCTGGCTGGCCTTCTGCAAATTGCAGCAGGTGTATTTAAACTAGGTAAATTTATCCGTATCGTTCCACACCCAGTAATGATTGGTTTCGTGAACGGTTTGGCCATTGTTATCTTCCTAGCTCAACTTGGTCAATTTAAAGCGCCAGACGTAACAGGTGCGTTGACTTGGTTACCAAGCGGTCAAATGACACTAATGCTAGGTCTAGTAGCCCTTACAATGGCTATCATCCACTTCCTACCTAAGCTAACAACAGCAGTACCATCTTCATTAGTTGCTATTGTTACAGTAACGGCTTTGGTTGTGGGTCTTGACCTTGAAACTCGCACTGTTGTCGACTTCCTACGTACAATGTCTGGTGACGAAGCTGCTACGCTAGCGGGCTCTCTTCCAACATTCTCAATTCCTGCTGTTCCGTTTTCTTTAGATACACTACAGATCATCCTGCCTTACGCAATTATCCTTGCGGCTATCGGCCTGATTGAATCTCTGCTGACACTGACAGTACTAGACGAAATGACAAACACTCGTGGTCAATCTAACCGTGAATGTGTTGGTCAAGGTATGGCTAACGTAACGTGTTCTGTATTCGGTGCGATGGGTGGTTGTGCGATGATCGGTCAATCGATGATCAACGTAAACTCAGGTGGTCGTGGTCGTCTTTCAGGTATCGTCGCCGCAGTTGCACTACTGATGTTCATCCTGTTCGGTTCTGCACTGATTGAAATGATTCCTCTAGCAGCACTTGTGGGCGTAATGTTCATGGTTGTTATCGGCACATTTGAATGGGCAACCTTCAAGCTTGCGCGTCGCGTTCCTAAACAAGACTTCTTCGTTATCGTTCTTGTTACCGTAGTAACAGTACTGACTGATCTTGCTGTGGCAGTAGGTGTTGGTGTTGTCGCTTCTGCGCTAATGTTTGCTTGGCAACATGCTAAACACATCTACGCAGATACATCAGTAAACGCTGAAGGCTCAAAAGAGTACAAAGTTAACGGCCCAATCTTCTTTGGTTCAACGGCTAACTTCCTAGAGTTGTTTGACGCATACAACGATCCACAAGATGTAATCGTTGATTTCGCAAACTCACGCGTGACTGACCACTCTGCAATTGAAGCGATCGACACGATTGCTGACCGTTACGCGGCGCTAGGTAAAACACTTCACCTTCGCCACCTAAGCCAAGACTGTGTTGCTATGCTGCACAAAGCAGGTAGCTTAGTTGAAGCGAACGTTGCAGAAGACCCAATCTACAAAGTAATGTCTAAGTAATCTTAGCTGTAGCTTTAAGTTAGATTTAGAGAGGCCGACATTCAATGTCGGCCTTTTTTATACCTATCGGTCAGCCCTTACGCTGATAACAAAACGACGTACATTGTTCCTACACTACATCGAACGCAGTATCGCTTCGCTAGACTCTTCGATTAAATCCAACACCAATTCAAAACCATTTCCCTCACCATAATACGGATCGGGGATCTCTTGATATTGTGACTCTCCAAAGCTCAAAAATAATGCGAGCTTGTATTGGAGGTGAACTGGGCATTGGCTCATTAAGTCGTCTAAATTCGCCCTATCGGCCGCGAGTATCAGGTCAAATTCTTCGAAGTCATTATCTACCACTTTACGAGAAGTAATCCCCTTAAAGCTGTAGCCTCGCTTCTCTCCTGCAGATTTGGATCGCGAGTCTGGCGGGTTGCCTTGATGAAAACCAATCGTCCCCGCAGAGTCGACCACAACATCAATATCCAGCTGTTGCGCTTTCTTCCTTAGCACCGCTTCACCTGTTGGCGAGCGGCAAATATTCCCCATACAAACTACGAGTATCTTTTTCATCCCTAATCACCTGTTCTTCCGATGGTTTTTGCTATCGTTAAGTTAGGCTATGATAGACGCAATCACAACTTAAAAGGATTTGTTATGTCGACTGAAGACAACAAAGAACAACGCCACAAAGCAAGACAACAGAAAGTAAAAGAACAAGTCGATGCACGTGTCGCTGCAGCACAAGAAGTAAAAGGCCTATTGCTGGTCATCACGGGTAACGGTAAAGGTAAATCAACATCCGGTTTTGGTACGATTACACGTGCAGTTGGTCATGGTAAGAAATGCGCCGTTGCTCAGTTTGTTAAAGGTACCTGGGATAACGGCGAAAAAAACGTTCTGCAAAAGCTTGATGTCGAGTTCCAAGTCATGGGCACAGGCTTTACTTGGGAAACTCAGAACAAAGCGCAAGATATTGAAGCTGCGCAGCGTGTATGGAAAGAGTGCCAACGCATGCTGGCTGATGAGTCGATCGATGTGATTCTGTTTGATGAACTGACTTACATGGTTAGCTACGGTTACATCGAACTCGATGAAGTGGTTGAGGCGTTGAATAACCGCCCGAAGATGCAGTCTGTCATCATTACAGGTCGTGGCGCGCACCGTACTCTTACTGAGATAGCAGATACAGTATCTGAAGTTCGCAATGTGAAACACGCTTTTGAATCTGGTGTTAAAGCGCTACAAGGCGTTGACTGGTAATCACCTTCAACCAGAGATCCCCGACTCGGTCATTCTTCCCTCTCGAGGATGACGACCACTAGGCCGTTACGCTCTTGAACAAAGGACGACGGCCTATCGTCATTCCCTAGAGCGAGGGACGAGTGTCATAGGGAATCTCTCTTGAGTATTATCGAGCCAAAAATAAAAAGCGCCATTCCTACAACAGGAGTGGCGCTTTGTTCATTTTTAAATGAGATGAAGACTAGTTAAACAAACCTTTTAGTAGACCGTTTACTGCGTCTCTTGTTTTCTCATCTTTGATCTTGTCACCGTACTTTTCGTCTAACTTTTCTAAACCACGATCAATTTCTTTCTGTGCTTTCTGTTTCAATACATCATCAAAAACAAGTGCAAATTTCGGGGCTGCCCACTGACCTGTTACCTTAATTGGGATAGTCACATCTTTCAGGTCGTCGATGCTCTTACCGCCCTGACCTTCAAGTGAACCCACAATTGATGTACGCACAAGGAAATCGACCGTTTCATTGATGAAGTTTGCTTTACCTTGACCTGTCACACGTAACAGTGGCGACTGTGCTGATAAGTCGTTAGTTGAAACCCAACCTTTATCCACTTTCAGCGTCGCTTTCATTGCACTGAAGTCCGTTTTTTGAGCTTCATTTGTGCTTTCAACTTTCTCGCCCTTGATCTTAGCGTAGTTTTCTCGAATCAGTTGAGCTACGTTGATGCCGTTAACTGCACCATCTTCAAAGTTAATCGCGATAGTACCGACTAGGTTTTTCTTGATACCCGTCGGAGTTAGACTCTTACCTTTCACGTTGACATCAATATTACCGGTACCTTCCAGCATATCGTTATCTGCAACATCAACCAGTAACGGTTGTACTTTCACGCCTTTGATTTTCTTCTTAGCCGTGTAAGTCGCTGGTGTTTTACGAGCGTCTAACTTTGCAGTAGCAGAAATAGAACCTTGGTAAAGATTCGAGGTGAATGAGGTTAGCTCTGCTATACCACGGTTAACCGAAAATGCGGTTTTAACATTCTGCATCTTCGCGTTGTTCGCCTTGAACTTATCAATCGTGATGTCACCTTTCACGTCTAACGTTTTCAGAGCCGACAGATCAGGTTCCACTTCTTTAGCTGGATCTGAACTACCAGAACTTGACGTTGAACCACCAGCAGAACCAGAAGGCGCTGTGCTCGCTGTTTCTGTTGTATTGCCTAAGCCTAAGAATTCATCTAAATCAATATTCGGGCTATGAAGAGAGAAACGAACCTTTGGTATTTCAGATAGGATTACGTCTGCTTTACCGTCTAATGCAATAGCGTTAGCTTGTAGCTTCTCTAACACAAAGCTCAGGTGGCTCTTGTTAAGATCGAAGCTTAAGTCAGACAGCATGTCGACTTTCATTGGAGACTGAGGAAGCGTGTCGCCTTTGAATGTTGAGTCTAACGTTAACTTGTTCAGCGTTACTTTTGAAATCGCGCTATCAACAGTAAGTTCACCGCCACCTTTAAGATCAAGGTCAAGGCCAGCTGCATTACCGATTACAGCGTAAGTCAGTTGGTTTACCTTATCGAACTCAAACGTATTCAAGCCAATTTTTGCTGACTCAATCGACGTCGCTGGATCATTGAACTTAGCGTTTAAGTCGATATTACGAAGTGCGTAACTTGCAAAGCCTTCAGCTAATTTGAATTCTGCACTGCCTTGTGCAGAGAACTTCTGTTGATTGTTCTCACCAGAAGCCGCAAATGTCGCGGTTGTCCATGTATCAACGGCAAACTCAGAAAGATTCAAAGACACATCGTATAGCTTAGTGAATGAACCCGCTTGCTTGTCGTCCATTTCAAACAATGCGTTTGATACAGTTACGCCTGCAAGGTTGATCGTCCAACCCGATGCGTCTGTGGTAGTTTGCTCTTGAGGGGCAGGCGCTGATTCAGAACTTGAGCCTGCTGCAGGCTCAGATTCTTGAGGCGCTGACGCTTGCGTTAGTGCATCAATGTTCTTGCGACCATCTTTAAGCGTTTCTAAATAGAATTCTGCACCATCTAGAGTAATGTTGCCGATCTCTAGTTGGTTGCTAAATAGCGGAGTAACCGAAACGTCAACGCCAACGGTATCAACCTTAAATAGGTTAGGTTGCGTAAAACCTTCAGGGTTGCGTAATTCAGTTTGACCAAGTTCAAAGCCAATGGATGGGAAGAATTGCCAGCTGATATCACCCTCGATCACTAGCTCTAGGCCTGTGTGTTTTTGGGCTTGTTCGACAATTAATGGCTTAAATTGGTTGGGATTCACTAACAGCACTAGTGCCAGAATTGCTGCAACGACAACAAACACTGGTACAGCTATGAAAATGAGTAGTTTCTTCATCCGCATATTCCTTGCTTAGATTCCAAAAGAAAGTGGCACTATAAAAGTGCCACTGATTCGGTAAAAAATAAAGCTAAGTGAGTCACTTAGGCAAAATTTTATTCGATTAAGACTTCAACAACTTCGCAATGTGCGCTTTTAGCACATCAATCGCAATACGGTTTTTACCACCACGAGGAACGATGATGTCTGCATGTTGTTTTGAAGGCTCGATAAACTGCATGAACATTGGACGTACTGTTTCTTGGTATTGCTTAAGTACAGTGTCCATTGTACGACCACGCTCTTCTACATCACGCTTAACACGGCGTAATAGACAGATGTCTAATGGTGTATCCATAAACACACTTGCGTGCATTAGTTTACGAAGACGCGGGTCTGTTAGAAGCAGAATACCCTCTAAAATGATCACTTTCTTTGGAGTAAGTGTAGTCGTTTCAGAAGTACGTGTGTGCTCTGTGTAGCTGTATTCAGGAACTTCTACGGCGTTGCCACTCATTAGCTGCTGTAGATGTTCACATAAAAGATCATGATCTAGTGCATTTGGGTGATCGTAGTTAGTTTTAACACGCTCTTCCATACTCAAGTGGCTTTGGTCGCTGTAATAGCAATCTTCCGTGATAACACCAATTTGATGGTCGCCTACTTTTTCGCGCAATTCATTATAAATTGTACTAGCAATCAGACTTTTTCCTGAAGCTGAAGCGCCAGCGATACCTACGATGACACATTGATTATTATCAGACATTAATTTTGCACCCGATATGGTTTGGTGGTGGGAAGAGATAAACCGCCTGATTATAGGGGCTAAAGCACATAGATTCTAGTCGCCATTTTAGCTAATTGCAGTCAAATTGATGATATCAATGCATTTAATGAATGCAATCGTTTGCTTTCAAATAACTTGCCTACAACTATTTGCACAACCCCAATGGCTATCAGCCTAAATCCAACCGCTATTTATCTAATCCAACATGATTAACACAACTTTTTGATTATCTTTCGCTATTCAACCAAAGAAAAGTTAATCGCTTCTGGTCTCGCCTTGCCGGTCCAGAACATCTTCGCAGCCACATTCTCTGCAAGCTCTAAGTAGTGACGTGTATGTTCACTATCTGGACGACGAATCACCGTCGGGCAACCTGCATCGATATCTTCTCGCACATCAATATGAAGAGGGATCTGTGCCAAAATATCGAGGTAAAACTCTTCTGACATAGCTTCGGCACCACCAGCACCAAAGATATGCTCTTTCTCACCACAGTGACTACAAATATGATAGCTCATGTTTTCAACTAAGCCTGCGACTGGCACACTCACCTTATCAAACATCGCTACGCCTTTACGTGCATCCGCTAGCGCCAAATCTTGAGGAGTGGTCACCACTACAGCCCCGGTCACTGGGATCTGTTGCGATAACGTCAGCTGAATATCGCCCGTGCCCGGTGGCATATCAATAACTAGATAATCCAACTCTGGCCATACGGTTTCGTTAACAAGCTGACCTAAAGCCTTGGCCGCCATTGGACCGCGCCAAATCGCAGCGTCATCTTTCGACACAAGATAACCGATAGAGTGAGTGAAAATACCGTGCGCTTCGATTGGCATCATCCACTTGTTATTCTGGACTTCTGGTTTCGCATCTAATTGGCCAAGCATCATAGGTACAGAAGGACCATAGATATCCGCATCCAACAAACCCACTTTTGAACCAGACTTAGATAAAGCCAAAGCAAGGTTGACTGAAGTGGTCGATTTACCCACCCCACCCTTTGCAGATGTCACGGCGATGATGTTCTTCACCCCCTTCAATGGTGTCGCAACCGTGGTTTCTAACGCAGACGGCTTCACCTTCACTTCAAACTGAAAAGCGCTAACAAGCTGTTGTTCAATCTGAGAGTGAATCCACTGTTCCAATTCAACCGCAAGCTGATTAGCGGCAAAAGGTAAGGTGATAACAAATGATCCACGCGGATCAACCGATACAATAGTTTGGTGTAGCGCCCACTCTGGGATGAGGATTGGTGACTCGAACTCATTCAACCATGAACAGAAATCTTGCTTAGAAGTAAAGTTACGCATTGGGACTCCTTTTTTTATTTATGCTATCACCCACGAGATGAAGACTGAACCCCTAAAAAACTAGGGGAATCCTTAGTCTGATACCTTGGCGTATCACACGTTATAAAGTAGTATTACCTCTCAAATTTATACCTATCAAAAAAGCGAATTATTAAGTATGGCAACTGATCCAAGACAACTTTTGGTAACTTGTGCGCTTCCGTACGCTAACGGCTCTATTCACCTTGGCCATATGCTTGAGCATATCCAAGCTGATATCTGGGTTCGATACCAGCGTCTACGTGGCAACACTGTAAACTTCATCTGTGCTGACGATGCTCACGGCACGCCAATTATGCTTAAAGCTCAACAGATGGGTATCACGCCAGAAGAGATGATCGCTGCTGTTAGTGAAGAGCACCAAAAAGACTTCGCTGGCTTTGATATCAGCTTTGATAACTACCACAGCACACACAGCGAAGAGAACCGTGAACTGGCTTCTCACATCTACTTAGAACTTAAAAAGAACGGCTTCATTTCTAGCCGCACTATTTCTCAGCTTTTCGATCCTGAGAAAGAGATGTTCCTACCAGACCGCTTCGTAAAAGGTACTTGCCCTAAGTGTAAGTCAGAAGACCAGTATGGTGATAACTGTGATAACTGTGGTGAGACATACAGCCCAACTGAGCTAATTAACCCTAAATCAGCGGTTTCTGGCGCAACTCCAGTAATGAAAGACTCTGAGCACTTCTTCTTCGACCTACCTCAGTTCGAAAGCATGCTTAAAGAGTGGACTCGTTCTGGCTCTCTACAGAATGAAACTGCAAACAAAATGCAGGAATGGTTTGAGTCTGGTCTGCAACAGTGGGATATCTCACGTGATGCACCTTACTTCGGCTTTGAAATCCCAGGCGAAAAAGACAAGTTCTTCTACGTATGGCTAGACGCACCTGTTGGCTACATGGCTTCTTTCAAGAACCTATGTGACAAACGTGACGATCTAAACTTCGATGAATACTGGAAGAAAGACAGCACAACTGAGCTTTACCACTTCATCGGTAAAGACATTGTTTACTTCCACAGCCTATTCTGGCCAGCAATGCTAGACGGCGCAGGTTTCCGTAAGCCAAACAACGTATTCGTACACGGCTACGTAACAGTGAACGGTGCGAAGATGTCTAAGTCGAAAGGCACATTCATCAAAGCAAGCACGTACCTAAACCACCTAGACCCTGAGTGTCTACGTTACTACTACGCTGCGAAACTAAACAGCCGCATCGATGACTTAGATCTTAACCTTGAAGACTTCACTCAACGTGTAAACGCTGACGTAGTAAACAAGATTGTTAACCTAGCTTCTCGTAACGCTGGCTTCATTACTAAGCGTTTTGAAGGCAAGCTAGCTGTTGAATTTGCAGAGCCTGAGCTATACAACGAATTCGTTGCTGCTGCTGAGCGTATCGGTGAGCTATACGAAACTCGTGAATTCAGCCGTGCTATCCGTGAAATCACTGCACTAGCGGATAAAGCTAACCAGTACATCGACGAAAAAGCACCTTGGGTTCTTGCAAAAGAAGAAGGCAAAGAAGCTGAGCTTCAACAAGTTTCTTCTGTAGGTATTAACCTATTCCGCGTACTGATGGCTTACCTGAAACCAGTGATGCCAGAGCTTGCAGCTCGCACTGAAGCTTTCCTAAACGAAGAGCTAACGTGGGAAGCGATTGCTACTCCGCTAACTGATCACGAGATCACTAAGTTCAAAGCGCTATTCAACCGCATTGACCCTAAGAAAGTGGAAGCAATGGTTGAGTCTTCTAAAGAAGATACAGCCGCTGAAGCAGCAGCGAAAGAAAAAGCAGAAGCTGAAAAAGAGCAAGCAAGCCAAACTGAGCTAGACAAAGAGCCAATCGCAGACGAGATTGAGTTCGATGCCTTTGCAGCAGTAGACATGCGTATCGCTCGTATCATCTCTTGTGAAGAAGTACCAAAAGCGAACAAACTACTGAAGTTCCAACTAGACATCGGTGGTGAGACTCGCCAAGTATTCTCTGGTATCAAATCAGCATACAAACCTGAAGAGCTAGAAGGCAAGCTAACTGTAATGGTAGCAAACCTAAAACCTCGTAAGATGAAGTTTGGTATGTCTGAAGGCATGATCCTAGCAGCGGGCCCTGGCGGCAGCGACCTATGGATCCTTGAGCCACACGAAGGTGCTCAACCTGGTATGCGTGTAATGTAATTCTGACTCCAGTCAGATAACAAGCACCCATCACTAAATCCCTAATGCATTTTTGACTTGAAAGAGTTAATCAGCATTGGGGATTTTTTATATCTACCGAAAATTAGCGTTCTCTGTTAGAGTCGCCGTCAACTATGCTATGTAGAGTAGAAATTGGTTCGTCGACAAAAATAGGCTAAACCAACACCTCTTTACTCTAAAACCCTTTTTAGGAATCCCCAGTGACTAACAACGAAATCTTGCGTCGTATTCAACACGCACTAAACCTTAAAAATGCACAAATCATCAAAGCTATCGAACAAGCTGATGTGACTGTTGCTCATGACCAAGTGATTAACTGGCTAAAAGATGACAACGACAAGTCATGCTCTAAGATGAAAGATAAAGAGTTAGCGGTATTCCTAAATGGTTTCATCAACCTTAAGCGTGGCAAAAAAGAAGGCGAGCAACCTAAACCTGAAGTTGCACTGACGAACAACATGATCTTCATGAAGCTTCGTATCGCATTGAACATGAAAGCAGAAGATGTTTTGGACGTACTAGAAGTGGTTGGCATTAGCTTGAGCAAGTACGAAATCGGCGCTTACTTCCGCAAGCCAGAAAACAAAAACTACAAAGTGTGTGAAGACCAACTACTTTGCGATTTTCTAAACGGTGTGCAATTTACCAACCGTCCAGACTCAGAAGAGTTTACGGGTTAAGTTACTACTCCTAGATAAATTTTAAGTTGCTACACATAGATAAATTACTCGTCATAGGTAAGTAACTGACCCACTGATAATTTTCTAGTAACGACAGATAAATAAAAAGCGGCGAGATAATTGAATTATCTCGCCGCTTTTTCGTTTTCTTTACGTCACTGACTAAACAGGAACAACAATAGTAAACCTATGGCTTAGCTGTCGTCTTCAGTGAAGTTCGTCGGCAATGTCGTTTTCATTTCATTCCAAACTTGTGCACTTGCGATACCGTAGTTACGAATCACTAATGGCAAAGTTTCGCGCTCGCCACTTTCACAGATAATGAACAACTCTTTATAAAAGTCCATCGCTAAACGTCGTGCTTCTGGGTTAGAGAAGTAGTAGCTACCGATACGGTCATAAAGTTTACGCACACCGTTAAAGATCAGGCCGTAAATCTGGTTGCCTGAGTGGAATGCCAAACGTTGGAAAAGCATGTAATCATAGAAGTTGAAAGTCTTCGCGATTAAGATCGTCTGACGTTTCGCTTCATCTTTTTCTGAATCTTCTTTTACCGCTTGTTTGATCTTGTCAGCGTATGGCGACGATTCTAGGAACTCATCCCAAGTTGGTGCCGCAAGTAGCGCTTCACAAGATTCAATCACGTTACTGATAGTACGCTCTGAAGCTTCTTTGTTTGCTTTGAATGCATAACGCATAAAGATCGGGCTGATATTAGTACGAGCAGCAAGCAGGTCTTCTACCATTTTGCTTGCGTTATCAACGTCCAACGTCATTAGCGTATCAAGGATATGAAGACCTGAGGTTTCCATAAACTGGTTAACTTTAGTTGGTTTGCCATGTTGGATTGTCAACCAACCATCACGAGCAAGACGTTGTAGTACTTCACGAAGCGTAGTACGTGTAACACCAATCAGCTCAGAAAGCTCACGCTCTGCGGGCAAGATAGAACCTGGAGGGAAACGGCCATTCCAAATACTTTCAATGATATACTTCTCTGCAAATCCTGCCGGGCTCTTCGCCTTAATGACCATCTACACTTCAATCCAATTTAATTATTCTGTTCTAATTTACTCATCATACCACTAGTTCACACCTAGCGGAAACACCCTCAAAAATTTTACTCACCCTAAACACCGTTAGAGTTATAACTCTAAAGTTCAGCACACGTTTGCACCTCAGGTTTGTAAAGCAAGCGACTCTAAACCACCATTTAAACAAACCGTTAACACAACAATTTTTCTTTAAAATCAATGGGATTGGTCATATTTTTAAAGCTATTAATTTGCAATATTAAGTTGTAATAATCATATATAAGCCGTCGTTATTCTGTAATTTTCAATCATTTCGCTGAAATATTGATTCTAGTCGGTTTTTATCACATTTTAAGTGGTATGCTTGCGCTACTTTGATCGCGTTTCTCAACAAAAAAGAGGTATTTTTAGGGCTACAGGGCTTTTCCTGTTGACTAAATGTTATCTAAGAGTAAAGTTGCGCTCAAAAATAAGCAGTGCTTGAGTTTCTAAGGGAGTGACTTGGCAAGACCACAGAACATTACATGGAATGTAGTTTTTCTAAGTCACTGTTAGTCATAGTTTTTAACAATTTCTATAGCTCGATTCTCAAAATGTTGTATTGCTTGTCTATTCATAATCAACATAAAAGAGTATTAACATGCCGATGTCTCTCGGAAACGCTTTTATCAAGAACTTCCTTGGTAAAGCTCCTGATTGGTATAAACTTGCCATCATTTCCTTTTTAATCATCAACCCGTTTGTTTTCTTCCTAGTTGACCCATTTGTTGCGGGCTGGCTATTGGTGGTTGAGTTTATTTTCACTCTAGCTATGGCTCTCAAATGCTACCCACTTCAACCGGGTGGTCTATTAGCTATTCAAGCAGTCGCCATTGGCATGACCAAACCAGAAATGGTTTATCACGAGCTGCAAGCAAACCTTCCTGTATTACTCTTGCTCGTATTCATGGTTGCTGGCATTTACTTCATGAAAGAACTGCTTTTGTTCATTTTCACGAAGATCTTGCTTGGCATCCAATCTAAAATTTTACTCTCCGTTGCCTTCTGTGTTGCTGCCGCTTTCTTATCAGCATTCCTAGATGCACTAACAGTAATCGCCGTAGTTATTAGCGTTGCGGTCGGCTTCTACTCTATCTACCACAAGGTTGCATCAGGCAAGGGCACAACGTCTTCGCACGATCATACTCATGATGAAGAGATCTCAGAGCTAACTCGTGATGACCTAGAAAACTACCGTGCTTTCCTACGTTCACTGCTAATGCACGCTGGTGTGGGTACAGCACTGGGTGGTGTAATGACCATGGTAGGTGAACCACAAAACTTGGTAATTGCTAAGCAAGCAGGTTGGGAGTTCGGTGAATTTATCATCCGTATGCTGCCAGTAACACTACCTGTTTTCTTCTGCGGTATTTTAACTTGTGCACTTGTCGAGAAATTCAAAGTGTTTGGTTACGGTGCTCAACTACCAATGAATGTTCGCCAAATCTTAGTTGAGTTTGACAACAAAGAACGTGCAAACCGCACAAAGCAAGACGTAGCAAAACTATGGGTTCAAAGTGCAATCGCAGTTTGGCTTATCGTCGGCCTTGCACTTCACGTTGCTGAAGTAGGTTTGATTGGCCTGTCTGTGATCATCTTAGCTACAGCATTTACGGGTGTTATTGAAGAACACTCTATGGGTAAAGCCTTTGAAGAAGCGCTGCCATTTACTGCACTTCTTGCCGTCTTTTTCGCGGTTGTTGCTGTAATCATCGACCAAGCTCTATTTAAGCCAGTAATCGATGCTGTACTTCACGTTGAAGATAAAGGCGCACAGCTCGCACTCTTCTATGTTGCCAACGGTATCTTGTCGATGGTTTCAGATAACGTATTCGTAGGTACGGTTTACATCAACGAAGTGAAAACTGCACTGGTTGAAGGCATTATCACTCGTGACCAGTTTGACCTACTTGCTGTTGCTATCAACACTGGTACTAACCTACCTTCTGTTGCTACACCAAATGGCCAAGCTGCATTCCTATTCCTATTAACATCAGCACTTGCTCCGTTAATTCGATTGTCTTACGGTCGCATGGTTATCATGGCGCTGCCATACACCATCGTATTGGCACTGGTTGGCCTAGCAGGCATTGTGTTCATCGTAGAGCCAATGACAGCATGGTTCTACGATGCTGGTTGGATCATTCAACGCACTGGTGAAGTCGTCGCTCCAGTTATCTCTGGTGGTCACTAAGCTAAACACTGTGTCGCAAACCACAATAACTATAACTAACTAATCAAAAATATTAGTTGATTAGGAAACTTATCCAAGATAAAAAGCTCTGAGTAATCAGGGCTTTTTTATTTTATAGACAGGATTCAATTCGTGAACTTTTTAGCAATGATCAAAGACTTCTCTAAGGGACGTTTATCTTGGCTTTTACTGCTGGCTTTTATTGTCTTTTTTGAAGCGTGCGCTCTCTTCTTCCAACACGTGATGATGCTTGGTCCTTGCGTGATGTGTATCTATGAGCGCGTTGCTATGCTCGCTATCGGTGTTGCCGCCATGATTGGTGCGATTGCCCCGAATAACCCAATATCACGCTGGTTAGGCCTTGCTAGCTGGGGATTTGGCGCATACAAAGGTTTGATGCTTGCTTTAGAGCACGTCGATTACCAGTTCAATCCGTCCCCTTTCGCAACCTGCGACTTATTCGTAACCTTCCCTAGCTGGGCGCCTTTAAACCAATGGGCTCCGTGGATGTTTGAGGCTTACGGCGATTGCAGCAAGGTTGTGTGGCAGTTCTTCGATCTTTCTATGCCTCAGTGGCTAGTAATTATCTTTGCAGGTAACTTGGTTGCTTTCGGTATTGTGGTTATTTCTCAATTTGTGAAGTCGAAAAAGGACTTGCAGTAAGCCGTTGACACTTGGACAACAAAAAAGTCGACCACGAGGTCGACTTTTTTATTACTTAAGCTTTTGAACATATTAAGAGAGTCTGTTATTCACACAAACTAAGTTGCTCAACAAGCCGTGATTAGCTGCTTTTACCGCAGCATTGTTTAAACTTCTTGCCGCTTTCACAAGGGCAAAGGTCGTTTCGACCAATGTCTTTAAACGGGTTCACGCTCTGGGACTTATTGCCCAACATAGCTTCATCCGCTGCCATTGCCACTTCTGAGATCATCAGATCGACTTGACCCACTAAATCGGCAAGCGATGGTGGGTTAGTAAGCCCTGCAGCGATCATTTGTTGTTGAGTTTGCTCTTCATCAATCGCAAGCATCAAGGTGGTTAAGAGCGCTTGCAACATGCGCAGAGTACCATCCGCGACTGTCACGCTCTGCCACTGCTCTTCCACTGTTGGCCAAACCATCATGAAGCCTTCAGAAAAATCAGCGAACTGTTCGTTAAAGTCACCTTCAGCCAGTACTTCTGTTAATAGGTATTCATTACGCTGAATCAGGTTGTGCTGGCGATTAATCTGTTCTGTCACCGTTGTTACCAGCTCTTTACCCGCTTCAGGCGCAACGATAACCAGCCACTCTTCTGGATCGAGTGGTTTGGTCGCTAAGTTAGAGGCAAGGATTGCACCTTCCATAAACTGCGGAGTAATGTCAGTGATTGATTCTGGTAGGCTTAATAATTGATATGTCATGAAAGCTCTGGATATTGGGCATTTTCGATATTATAACGCCATCCTCCCAAAGATGTCGCTATTAAGAGACGAAACCATCATTAAGACATGCACCACACTCATAGTGACAATTCTGTAAGCACACCGTACAATCACGCCTAGAATTTTTCGGTTCATTCAGTTTTGGTAAAGCAACATGCGCGTAATACTTGGCCCTATGGAGGGCGTTCTAGACCACCTAATGCGTGAAATTCTCACAGAGATTAATGATTACGATCTCTGTGTGACAGAGTTTGTGCGCGTCGTAGATCAACTTCTTCCCCCGCATGTGTTCCACCGTATTTGCCCTGAGCTACATCAAGGCTCTCAGACCATGGCTGGTGTGCCAATCCATCTCCAACTTCTAGGGCAACACCCAAATTGGATGGCCGAGAATGCTTTTCAAGCTGCTAGCTTAGGCGCGAAAGGGATCGATCTTAATTTTGGTTGCCCAGCAAAAGCGGTCAACAAAAGTAATGGTGGCGCTTCATTGCTAAAAGAGCCAGAGCTCATCTATCAAGTGGTGAACGCCTGTCGAGAAGCTGTACCGGCACACATTCCTGTGTCCGCAAAGATTCGATTAGGTTGGGAGCATCCGGAAGAGTGCTTTGAAATCGTCGATGCCATCGAACAAGCCAAAGCTGACGAACTCACCGTGCATGCAAGAACCAAAGTTGGCGGCTATAAAGCCAGCGAAATCAAATGGGACTTCATCAATCAAATAAGAGAAAAAACATCTCTGCCGTTGATTGCTAATGGGGAGATCTGGAACTATCAAGATGGTCAAGATTGCATAGAAGCAACAGGCGTCGATTCATTAATGGTCTGCCGTGGTGCTTTCAATATTCCAAACCTTGGTAACGTCGTTAAGCACAACCACCAGAAAATGCCGTGGGATAAAGTCATTGAACTTTTGCTGCGCTATTCAGAGTTTCAAATTAAAGGGGACAAAGGCATGTACTACCCCAATAGAGTGAAGCAGTGGTTTGTTTATCTAAGTAAAGGCTACCCTGAAGCGAACGAACTGTTTAAAGAAATTCGTACTTTCAAAAAGGCGCCACCGATTGTAGAACGCCTTCAGCGTTATCAAGAAGAACGCCGCCAACCTGTTTAAGATTATGTTTAGGGTTAAATACCCAACGCTACAAACGTGTTTACCGGTGCAAATAAGCTTTGCTTGGTAGACACCAAGCTCTTCCCTCTTTCATTTTCATTTTCATTTTCATACAAAGCATCGATTCAATAACGTGGTTAAAATTCAAGACGGTCTTTACCCGTCGTCTTAGCCACGTACAGCTTTTCATCGGCGTACTTAAATATCTCATCGAAGTTAAGTTTACTTTGCTCAGTTTCAACAATGCAGACACCGCCAGACACCGTAAATCCATTTGGAATAATGTCGGCTGAAGTGGAACAAATCGCATTCTTCACTCGCTCTAATGTTCTCATCAAAGTTTCACGATCTTCGCCTTTCATATAAACGACAAACTCTTCACCGCCAAACCGTGCTGCAACGTCACTGCTTCGAATACTGTTGCTGATCTGACGCGACATATAACGAATCACATCATCCCCCTTATCGTGGCCGTAGGTGTCGTTAATTGACTTAAAATCATCAATATCGAAGACGGTTAATGCAAACAGTTGATCGTGCTCTACACTGCGCCAGAACGCTTCTAAGCCACGACGATTCAATAACCCTGTCATAGGGTCTTTGGCTGCGAGATCTTTGAAGTAACCACGTTCAATATTGGAATTGACGTAGAAGAAGATGGTTACTGAGAACAGATACACAATGATGGCAACAATAAGGCTGTCTTTCTCGTAGACGAAAAAGTGCTCAACCTCTTTCGCGATGTCTAATTTGTAATACATCGCATGGTGAGACGAGACACCATCCAGTTTGATCTCGTGATAAAAAGCCGCAGAATCTACCGGAGTCGCTAAAGTGGTATCAATGATATCGATCCGACCTGCAAGATGCTCATTCGAGTTTGCGAGCAGCTTGTCAGCATTAATATCCACCGACAGCATCCCTTGGTGAACGCCTTTATGGAATACAGGGATCGTCATACTGATTATACGGTCAAGGGAATCAAAACGATAACCAGGGCCTGAAAGGGTAAGTTGGTCAGGGTTGTTGGCTGTTTTCTGCCAATAAGGACGACTCTTTATGGTCGAGAGTAACTCTTTGCTCAGCCCTTTGGCAAAACCTTCAGGTGAAGAGATCACATAGCCGCTCGTATCAATAAAGTGCACGCCGGCATGGTATTCATCAAGCTGGGATAAAAATGAAAGAATAGGAGCTAACGCTATTTTTTCTGACGCGCTCTTATAACTATCACTGCTTTCAGAACAAAGAGACTCTTGACCAATTAGCATATAGTCGATATCGACAGAGGGAATGTCTGAGGTTTTACCGTCGGCAAGTAGCAATACATCAATAGGCCAGATTTGGCAAAGACCATCCACAACATGTTTGTTGTGATCAAGAAAGAGAGGGTTTCCTGATTTATAATAGTTGGAGAAGCTGTAGTCTAGGGCTGTCGCCACTTTTGTGGTTCTTTTGAACACATCTTCAATACGATGAAACTCACTACTGATATCTTTTTCTACCGCGTCAAAATGATTCTTTCCTATTAGGCCAAGTAACATCGCGGCGATCACAGCGGGAAACCCGAAAACAAAGGTTAGGCTAAAGTGCCTATTTACTTTCATATAATGTGCTCTTAGCGTTCAGCTATTTTCATTTTCCCCATTAATATTATTACATTAATCGGCAATTCGCTCGACGTAAAATAATGTAAATTGATATTAACGACACACCTAACGGTCAAATAACCGCTTACAAATGAATAAAATAGAGAAGCGCCAACATATAGAGCAGGTGAGTTTGTTATCTGAGCCCATTTCAATGCTGTTAATAATATGACTTATGGCCTATTAGCTCACCTAACACCAAACTCAATTCACCGGCTAATGACCGCACGCTCAATCACAGATTGAGGCACTGTCACGCCAAGCTCACGAGCAGCATCTAGGTTGACCACCAGCTGAGAGCTCTGCGCAGTTTTGACACTCAACTTCCCGGGCTTCTGTCCTTCCAGAATGGCTGCGACATAATCCGCGGTCTGAACCCCAACATCATAATAATCTAGACCTAAACCAGCAATCGCTCCCTTTCCGACATAAGATGTGGCGCCTGCGACGACTGGCGTATCTGCATGGTTAGCCGCTTTGATAAGACCCTCCATGCCGCTTGCAACCGTATTATCGGTCAAGGCATAGATAACATCGGACTTCTTAGCAATGGATTCTGCTTTTGCTTCGACATCGTCAACAGTCAGCGCTTTTTCGGTGTGAAGTGTATAACCGAAATCTCGAGTTGCCTTTCTCAATAACCCAACTAACGCAACGGCATTTGCTTCTGCTGGGTTGTAAACTACACCGATTGAATTAGCTTCAGGGAGCAGTTCTTTGATTAATGACACATGCTGAGTGATCGGAGATAAGTCAGAAAGCCCCGTGACATTACGCCCCGGCTTTTCTAATTGTTTAACGAGCCTAGCGCCGATAGGATCCGTAACCGCGGTAAACACGATAGGAATCGAGCGAGTCGCCGACACTAAGGCTTGTGAAGTCGGTGTCGCGATACCAACAAGTACATGTGGATTTTCACTGACGAGCTCTCTGGCAATCTTGGCTGCCTGAGCCGGGTTACCATTCGCCATTTCATAGGAGAATTCTAAGTTCTTACCGGGTTCATAACCATTGGCTCTCAATCCTTCAAGAAGCCCTAAACGTGTCGCATTCAGATCTGGATGGTCAACAACTTGTGAAACCGACACTTTGGCAACGTTTGCCATTGCATTGCCAGTCCATAGCAACATCAAGCAACTTAAAACCGCTGCCAATACCTTTCTTACAGAACTCATTATCGCTCCCTGAATCAAGCTCTACCCGTCATTACTCGCTCAAAGAGAACAACATCAAAATCACTATTGACATTATTACCAGTAACCATTGATAACTTGAAGTGATATTTAACAAAAATACAACAAGGCTCGAGTTATGTGAGAAAGGTTATATTGACTTCGGAGGAAGGTAAGAAACCAAGTGAATAAGGACAGGTAAGCTAAACGGAAAGTAAGCGAGGTAACAAAAAGAGGAGCAAATCTGAGAACAAGCTATAGAAGATGAATAGTTGTTCTCAGACAAGAGGGAGAGCTGGGATTCTTTAGAACCAACGCTCCATTGAGGATTTATCTAACTGACGAAAGGCACGATTTAAAATGATTGCCAATTCTTTATAGCGAGGGCGCGGCTTCATAGGCTCTAACGCAAAACCCGTTTCAGTGATCTTTTCATGCAGTTCGCGGTACCACGATACTAGCGCCGGCGGAAGTTGTGTATTTGAGCGATTGCCCAACCACCACATACCTTGTAGCGGCAAGCTGATCGCAAACAAAGCCATAACCACAGCCTGTGGCATCGCTTGGTAATTATTAAAGACCATTTGTGTAAGAACACTGATAGCGGCAATCGCAGGCATCACTTTCACGCCAAAACGGGTCGCTTTAATAATGCGTTGTTCTGGGAAGATCGCGTTTAACTCTTTTCGGACGGGCCAGAGATCCATGTACTTTTGGCCATCTTTTAAACTACTAGCTAAACCAACTCTATTGCTCATATGAGTCTCCCATTAAAAAAAAGTTGAAATCATCAACTAAAAACACAAAAATTTGACGAAAAATAATATTCTTTCAAATTTTTTTGTTATATTTGCACAATATCGCTATTATTTGCAGACCTCAATCTCATTGTTGCCCTTATTTACAATTTAAGCAACTTTGAGAAGACTTCTGCAAGGAATGCACAAGCCTCTTTTTGATAAAGAGCGCTTTCACTTTATACGGAAATTAACGTTTTTTTGACCAAGGTTAGTACGCAAGCCTATGTGCTTCGACTATTCTTGAGATTAATTTTCATCCTTAACTGATTTCGATCAGAAAAATAAACAGGTAGTCATTAATGTCTAAGCTAGTTTTAGTTTTAAACTGTGGTAGTTCTTCTCTTAAATTCGCTGTTGTTGATGCAGAAACAGGTGCAGAGCACCTAACTGGTCTTGCTGAGTGTCTAGGTCTTCCAGAAGCTCGTATGAAGTGGAAACTTGATGGCAAGCATGAAGCACAACTAGGCGCGGGCGCAGCTCACGTAGAAGCACTATCTTTCATGGTAGAAACTATTCTTGCTTCTAAGCCTGAGCTTAAAGCTAACCTTGGCGCTATCGGTCACCGTATCGTACACGGTGGCGAGCAGTTCACTTCTTCTGCACTTATCACTGATGAAGTTCTTAAGGGTATTCAAGACGCTGCGACTTTCGCACCTCTTCACAACCCTGCTCACCTTATCGGTATCGAAGCGGCTCAACAGAACTTCCCTGGTCTACAAAACGTTGCTGTTTTTGACACTGCGTTCCACCAAACAATGCCTTCTGAGTCTTACCTATACGCTCTACCGTACAACCTGTACAAAGAGCACGGCATCCGTCGTTACGGCATGCACGGTACTTCTCACCTATTCATCACTCGTGAAGTTGCAGGCCTACTAAACAAGCCAGTTGAAGAAGTTAACATCATCAACTGTCACCTAGGTAACGGCGCTTCTGTATGTGCAATCAAGAACGGTAAATCTGTAGACACTTCTATGGGTCTTACTCCTCTTGAAGGTCTTGTAATGGGTACTCGTTGTGGTGACCTAGACCCTGCAATCATCTTCCACCTACACGACGCACTTGGTTACTCTGTTGAAGAAATCAACAACATGCTAACTAAAGAGTCTGGTCTTGCTGGTCTAACTGAAGTGACTTCTGACTGTCGTTTCGTTGAAGACAACTACGGTGAGAAAGAAGAAGCAACTCGTGCAATGGACGTGTTCTGTCACCGTCTAGCTAAGTACGTAGCTGGTTACACTGCAACTCTAGAAGGTCGTCTAGACGCAATCACTTTCACTGGCGGCATCGGCGAGAACTCAGGCCCAATCCGTGAAATGGTTCTTAACCGCCTAGGCATCTTCGGTATCGAAGTTGACGGTGAAGCTAACCTTAAAGCTCGTTTCGGCGGCGAAGGTACTATCACTACAGCTAACAGCCGTATCCCTGCAATGGTTATCTCTACTAACGAAGAGCTAGTAATTGCTGAAGACACTGCGAAACTAGCAGGTCTTTAATTGATTTTCCTGACTAGCTTCATTCGAAGCTAGTCAGTTTTTCATATCAAGAAAATGGGGCTCAACTTCTATTCCTACCCCAATTTAAATATCGGTGGGAATAGCAGTTGAGCTTTTTTTATTTCCAATAGTCAAAGGTGTTCGTCAATGTCACGTACTATTATGCTTATCCCTACAAGCGCTGGTGTTGGTCTTACTAGTGTTAGCATGGGTGTTCTTCGCGCTATGGAGCGTAAGGGCGTAAGTGTTTCTTTCTACAAGCCAATCGCTCAGCCTCGCAGCGGTGGTAACCAACCAGATCTAACGTCTACTATCATCAGCGCAAACAGCGACATTAAGATTGGTGAGCCAATCGCAATGACTAAAGCTGAAGCTTTGATCGGTAGCGAAAAAATGGACGAGCTTCTTGAGTCTGTTGTTGAGCAATACAACAAGATCAACAAAGACGCAGAAGTTACGCTAATCGAAGGTCTAGTACCTACTCGTAAGCACCCATTTGCTAACCAAGTGAACGCGGAAATCGCAAAAACACTTGGCGCGGAGATCGTATTCGTTGCGACTCCTGGTACTGACAACCCTACGCAGCTTAAAGAGCGTATAGAAGTAGCATGTTCTAACTTCGGCGGTACTAAGAACAAAAACATCAAAGGCGTAATCATCAACAAGCTTAACGCTCCTGTTGATGAGGCTGGCCGTACTCGCCCTGACCTATCTGAAATCTTTGATGATGCAGACAGCGCTCAGCAAGCGAACCTTGAAGTAATGCAAATCTTCAACTCTAGCCCTATCCGTGTTCTTGGCTGCGTGCCATGGAGCATCGATCTAATCGCAACTCGTGCGGTTGATATGGCTAAGCACCTTAACGCTGAAATCGTTAACGAAGGTGAAATCTCAACTCGTCGTATTAAGAGCATCACTTTCTGTGCACGTTCTCTACCGCACATGATTGAGCACTTCAAACCAGGCTCACTGCTAGTAACTTCTGCAGACCGTCCTGACGTTATCGTTGCTGCGGCTCTTGCTGCGAAAAACGGTGTTGAGATTGGCGCAATCCTGCTTACTGGCGGTTACGACATTCCAGAAAGCATTGCTAACCTTTGTGCACCAGCATTCGCTTCAGGTCTACCGATCTTCAAGGCTCAAGGTAACACTTGGCAGACATCTCTAAACCTACAGAGCTTCAACCTAGAAGTTCCTGCAGACGATAAAGAGCGTATCGAGTTCGTTAACGATCACGTTGCAAGCCACATTGATGGCCCTTGGATTGATTCTCTATCTGAAGGTACTCAAGGCATCCGTCGTCTAAGCCCACCAGCATTCCGTTACCAGCTAACTGAATTTGCTCGTAAAGCGGCTAAGCGCATCGTTCTTCCTGAAGGTGATGAGCCACGTACAGTTAAAGCTGCGGCTATCTGTGCTGAGCGCGGTATCGCAACGTGTGTACTTCTAGGTAACCCTGAAGAAATCCGTCGCGTTGCAGCGCAGCAAGGTGTTGAGCTTGGCGCTGGCGTTGAGATCATCGATTCTGCATCAGTTCGCGAAAACTACGTAGCTCGTCTAGTAGAACTTCGTGGCGCTAAAGGTATGACTGAAGTTGTTGCTCGTGAGAAGCTAGAAGATTCAGTATTCCTAGGTACTATGATGCTTGAAGCTGGCGAAGTTGACGGCCTAGTTTCTGGTGCTGTTCACACAACGGCGAACACTATCGTTCCTCCGTTCCAGATCATCAAGACTGCTCCTGATGCTTCTATCGTATCTTCGATCTTCTTCATGCTTCTGCCTGATCAAGTTCTTGTATACGGTGACTGTGCGATCAACCCAGATCCAACAGCTGAACAGCTTGCTGAAATCGCTATCCAATCTGCAGATTCTGCTGCGGCATTCGGTATCGACCCACGCGTTGCTATGATCTCTTACTCTACTGGTGAATCTGGTAAGGGTGCAGACGTAGATAAAGTACGTGAAGCAACGAAACTTGCTCAAGAGAAGCGTCCTGATCTAGTGATCGACGGTCCTCTACAGTACGATGCAGCAATCATGGAAAACGTAGCCGCTTCTAAAGCGCCTAACTCTCCAGTTGCAGGTAAAGCGACAGTATTCGTATTCCCAGACTTAAACACGGGTAACACGACTTACAAAGCTGTACAGCGTTCAGCAGATCTAGTATCTATCGGTCCAATGCTTCAAGGTATGCGCAAGCCAGTAAATGACTTGTCTCGTGGCGCTCTAGTAGACGATATCGTTTACACAGTAGCTCTAACGGCTATCCAAGCAGACCAAGCTGCACAAGCTGAAGAAAAAGTAATTAACTAATTTTTCTTTTGTAAAAAGCAAAAACCCTAGATGTTTATCTAGGGTTTTTTTATGTCTGGAGTAAAGGAACTACTTGGTAAGCCTAGCCTCGACCATGTGGTGATTCTAAGTCTAGCTCTGGTCCTTTGGGTACAACTTGAGTCGGATTGATACCAGTGTGGCTGTAGTAGTAGTGACGCTTGATATGATAGAAATCGGTCGTCTCTTTAATACCCTTTATTTGGTACAACTCTTTTAAGTAACCTTGAATATGTGGGTAGTCAGCAATTCGCTGCTTATTACACTTAAAGTGCCCAACATAAACCGCGTCAAATCGAACCAGAGTAGTGAACAAGCGCCAATCCGCTTCTGTAATCTCGTTACCCGCTAAATAGCGATGTTCGCTAAGGTGAGCGTCTACTTTGTCTAGGGCTTCAAACAAGGCGTCATAAGCTTCTTCGTAGGCTTCTTGTGTTGTCGCAAAGCCAGTACGATAAACGCCGTTGTTGATGTTTGGGTAGATATAATCATTCCACTCATCAATCTTCTTGGACAACTCCCACGGGTAGTAATCATCGGTGTTACCCGTTAGCTCATTAAACTCTGAGTTAAACATGCGAATGATTTCAGACGACTCGTTACTCACAATGGTGTTGGTTTTCTTATCCCACAACACAGGCACCGTTACTCGACCTGAATAGTCCGGTTTGGCTTGAGTGTAGATTTGGTGCATTCGGGTATGACCAAACAGAGGTTCAGGTAACCCCATTTGCCAACCTTCACTCATCATGTCTGGGCAAACGACTGTCACGTCAATGTGATCGGTTAGGTCTTTCAGCTCGCGGAAGATAAGGGTTCTGTGCGCCCAAGGGCAAGCTAACGATACGTATAGATGGTAACGGCCGCTTTCCGGCTCAAACTGCGCGCCCGGTTTATTCTCTACCCAGTGACGAAAGCCCGCATCTTCACGAACGAACTTACCACCGCTTTCTTTGGTGTCGTACCACACATCGTGCCAAACACCTTCAACTAACTTACCCATATCCAAACCTCTGTCATCCAAGCTTTTCTCTAGTATAAAAAAAGCCAACTTTTTCAAAACTAGAAGAAGTTGGCTTAGTTGTTCGAATATTTTGATGAAGCTTGTTGAGCGAACCAATAAGCCTAAGACAAAAAAAGCGCGACTCTAATAACTAGTCGCGCTTAAGCCTGTCACAGGCTGAACCGTTTTAAATAGGCTCTAGACTTGTACGTGCAAGCAAGATACTGCGTGAACGTCATCGCCTTGAATCGTTGGCTTAGTTTGCGCACACGCCTCTGTTGCTTGTGGGCAACGAGTACGGAACACACAACCTGATGGCGGATTGATTGGCGATGGGAGATCACCTTCCAACATCTGAATGGTTTTGCTGCGCTCTAAGCGTGGGTCTGGAATTGGAACTGCAGACATCAACGCTTTGGTGTATGGGTGCTTAGGATCAGAGAACAATGCATCTGATTCGCCAAGTTCTACCGCATTACCTAGGTACATCACCAATACGCGATCAGAGATGTGTTTAACAACCGACAAATCGTGCGCGATGAATACCAAAGACAAACCTAGCTCTTTTTGTAGCTCTTTCAGAAGGTTAACTACTTGAGCTTGGATAGATACATCGAGTGCAGAAACCGGTTCATCACAGATGATCATCTTAGGCTTCAAGATAAGCGCACGTGCAATACCAATACGCTGACACTGACCACCAGAGAATTCATGTGGGTAACGGTTGATTACGTTTGGTAGTAGACCAACCTTTGCCATCATCTCTTTAACTCTGTCCTTCACTTCTTGTTTAGAAAGTTCAGGAAAGAAAGTCTCTAGAGGCTCAGCAATGATATCGCCTACTGACATACGTGGGTTAAGCGACGCTAGCGGGTCTTGGAAGATCATCTGAATCTCTTTACGAGTCTCACGACGCTTCACTTCCTGCATCTTAGTTAGGTCTTGACCTAACCACATCACTTGCCCTTCAGTCGCTTCAACCAAGCCGATAATCGCACGGGCAAAAGTCGACTTACCACAACCAGACTCACCTACTACACCAAGCGTTTCGCCTTCGTAAAGGTGAACATCAACCCCATCAACCGCTTTAAGGTTTGATGGTTTTGCCCAAGGCCAAGCAGACTTAGCTGCAATGCTAAAGTGAACTTTCAGGTCTTTAATATCTAATAGTAATTCTTTACTCATTTTGTCCAAGTCTCCCAATCTGAAAAACAAGCACGCTGACGGTCTTTAGCAAATGGCTGCAAAATCGGTGCTTCTTGCTTACAACGGTCCATTACACGGTGACAACGGTCTTGGTAAGGACAACCTGTTGGTAGGCGAAGTAAGTTAGGTGGGTTACCTGGAATCGTCGGTAGAATTTCACCTTCGGTATCCAAACGAGGAATCGCTTTAAGCAGGCCTTCCGCATATGGGTGGCTTGGCTCGTAGAAGATTTCATCAACCGTGCCGTATTCCATTGTACGACCCGCGTACATCACAAGTACTTTGTCACATGAGCCAGCAACAACACCCAAGTCATGGGTGATCATGATGATTGCCGTATTGAACTCATCTTTAAGTTCGTTCAGCAATTCCATGATTTGCGCTTGAATGGTTACATCCAGTGCCGTTGTTGGTTCATCAGCGATAAGCAATTTAGGACGACACAGCAGTGCCATTGCGATCATCACACGCTGACGCATACCGCCCGAAAATTCGTGCGGATACATGGTAATACGTTTACGAGCTTCAGGAATTTTCACCGCTTCAAGCATGCGTACTGATTCTTCAAACGCTTCTGCTTTACCCATGCCTTTATGCAGCATAAGTACTTCCATCAGCTGATCACTTACTTTCATGTAAGGGTTCAGTGAGGTCATTGGATCTTGGAAGATCATCGCGATTTGTTCAGCACGAACCTTGTTCAGTGCTTTTTCAGGCAGGTTGAGGATTTCATTGCCTTCAAACTTTGCACTGCCTGAGATGATGCCGTTCTTAGCCAGCAGCCCCATCAGTGCAAATACCGTTTGTGATTTACCTGAACCCGACTCACCAACAATACCCAGCGTTTCGCCTTGGTTAAGTGAGAAGTTCAAGTCGTTTACTGCGGTTACGATACCATCTTGTGTGGTAAATTCGACGCGCAGATCTTTGACATCTAATAAGCTCATTATTGCTTCCTTAATCTTTTATAGCTTTTAATTGCTATTTCGTTATCTGTCTTTTGGATCAAGCGCGTCGCGCAGACCATCACCTACGTAGTTAAAGCAGAACAGCGTAACTACCATGAATGCCGCAGGGAATGTCAATTGCCAGATTGCAACTTCCATTGTTTGCGAACCTTCTTGAAGCAATGCGCCCCAGCTTGTCATAGGCTCTTGAACACCAAGACCAAGGAAAGATAAGAATGATTCTGTAAGGATCATGCTTGGAATAAGCAACGTAGAGTAAACCGCTACGATACCCAGTACGTTCGGTACGATGTGACGTGTAATGATCTTCCATTTGCTTACACCACATACGTGTGCAGCTTCAATGAACTCTTTACTACGTAGGCTCAACGTTTGACCACGTACAATACGCGCCATATCTAGCCAAGCAATCGCACCAATAGCAACGAAGATTAGGACGATGTTACGACCAAAGAACGTTACCAGTACGATTACTAGGAACATGAATGGCACTGCGTACAAGATCTCTAGGATACGCATCATCACTCGGTCAGTACGACCGCCGATGAAGCCTGAAGCTGCACCGTAAAGCGTACCAATCAGTACCGCTACGAAGGCACCCATCACACCAACCATCAATGAGATGCGGCCACCGACAAGAGTACGAACGTACAAATCACGACCTAAGCTATCGGTACCAAACCAGTGATCCGCATTCGGACCAACGTGCATTGCGTACCAGTCAGTATCATCATAAGTGTACTGAGCCAGCATTGGTAAGAAGATAACTGCCAGTACCATAAGCGTAAGAATGAACAGACTCACCATCGCAGCTTTGTTTCGCATGAAACGAATGCGCGCGTCCTGCCACAAACTACGACCTTCAATCTCTAAGCTCTCAGAGAACTTTTCGATCGCTTCTAAATTTTCTTTTTTCTTCAACATAACCATGCGTCCCTGTTAGTAGCGAATTTTCGGGTCAATAAGCGCTAGCAAAATATCAACGATTGCGTTGAACAAGATGAATAGGAAACCAATCAAGATGGTTACACCCATTACTAGCGAGTAGTCACGGTTAAACGCGGCGTTAACAAACAGCTTACCGATACCTGGTAGGCCGAAGATGGTTTCAACAACAACTGAACCTGTGATGATACCTACGAACGCAGGTCCCATGTAAGAAACAACAGGTAGCATTGCTGGCTTAAGTGCATGTTTTAGAATGATATAACGGTAGCTTAGACCTTTTGCACGCGCAGTTCGGATAAAGTTACTGTTTAGCGTTTCAATCATGCTACCGCGAGTAATACGAGCAAAGGTTGCTACGTAAAGAAGAGACATCGCGATAACAGGCAGCACGATGTACATGAATGTACCGCCATGCCAACCACCTGCTGGGAATATGTTCCAGTGCAGGGAGAAAAGGTAAATAAGCGCCGGTGCCAACACGAAAGATGGCATTACCACCCCGAGCATGGCGGTCGACATTATGGTGTAGTCGACCCAGGTGTTGTGCTTCAAGGCAGCAATCGTCCCGACAGTGACCCCCATCAATAGTGTGAAGATAAAGGCAACGAAACCTACCTTCGCAGATACTGGAAGTGCAACCGCGATCAGCTCATTTACTGTGTAATCTTGGTACTTAAACGAGGGGCCGAAGTCACCTTGTAAGATATTTGTCAAATACGTGGTGTATTGTTCAAATACTGGTTTATCTAAGCCGTATTTAGCTTCGATGTTAGCCATAACTTCTGGCGGTAATGGACGTTCGCTTGAAAACGGGTTACCCGGTGCGAAACGCATGAGAAAGAAAGATATAGTGATCAACACCAACATGGTTGGAATCGCTTCAAATATCCGTTTCATAATGAATTTAAGCATAAACTCACTCTTTCAGTCTGTGACAATTAAAATTAGAAAGACGCTACATGCGCGCCCTGCGCATGTAGTGCCTGTATCGTTATAGTTATATTAACTTTTTAGAATCGAAGCTTATTATTGAGCTTTGATGTATAGGTCTTTCGAGAAGATCTTGTCTTCCGCGTTGTTGATTGGGAAACCACCAACATGCGGGTTAAGTAGACGAGATTTAACGTATTGGTAGATAGGAGCGATTGGCATGTCGTTTGCCATTAGCGCCTCAGCTTCTAGGTAAAGTGCTTTACGCTCTTCTTCTGAAGTTGAGTTAAGTGCTTTATCGATGATCTGGTCGTAAGCCGCGCTGTCGTAGTGAACACCACCGGTAGTGTTGTTACTCTTCATTAGCGTTAGGAACGAAGACGCTTCATTGTAGTCACCACACCAACCAGCACGTGCTACTTCGAAGTCACCAGAATCTTTAGAAGATAGGTACGTTTTCCACTCTTGGTTCTCAAGTGTTACAGAAAGACCCAGTGTTTTCTTCCACATAGAACCTAGCGCTACAGCAATCTTCTTGTGGTTCTCTGAAGTGTTGTAAAGCAGGTTGAATTTAAGTGGGTTGTCTTTACCGTAACCCGCTTCTTCAAGAAGACGTTCCGCTTCTGCGTTACGCTCTTTCTGAGACATCTTGCCGTAAGCAGGTAGCTCAGGATCGAAGCCAGCTGTGATTTCAGGCGTTAGGAAATACGCAGGTTTTTGACCTTGCGCTAGGATAGCACCTGTTACGATATCACGGTCGATCGCGTAAGAGATTGCTTGACGAACACGAACATCATCAAATGGTGCTTTCTTCGTATTGAAGATGTAGTAGTAAGTACATAGGTTACCCGCTACAGATACATCTTCTGCGTACTCTTTTTGAAGACGCTTGAAGTGCTCAGTTGGAAGTTCGTTTGTGAAATCGATTTCACCAGATAGGAAACGGTTCATTTCCGCTACTTGGTTTTCGATTGGTAGGAACGTTACTTTGTTAAGAACTGTTTTATCGTTGTCCCAGTACTGTTCGTTACGCTTGAGTACTAGACGCTCGTTAACAACCCATTTATCAACAGAGAATGCACCGTTGCCAACAAAGTGCTCTGGCTTAGTCCACTGGTCACCGTATTTTTCAACAGTTGCCTGGTGTACTGGCTTCATTGTTGTGTGGCCCATCATCATTACGAAGTATGGTACCGCTGTTTCTAATTCAACAACTAGAGTGTTTGCATCCACTGCTTTAACGCCTAGTTCACTCTTGTCTTTCTTACCCGCTACGATATCTTTCGCATTCGCCATCTTGGTGTATTCCATGTACCAAGCGTATGGAGAAGCCGTTGCAGGATCAACTGCACGTTGCCAGCTGTATACAAAATCTTGAGCTGTTACAGGATCGCCGTTAGACCATTTTGCGTCTTTGCGTAGGTGGAAAGTGAATGTTTTGTTGTCTGTCGTTTCCCAGCTTTCCGCAACACCAGGGATAGTGTTGCCGTCGCCGTCTTGGTTCACTAGACCTTCTAGAAGATCACGAATTACGTGAGATTCTGGTACACCTTGAGATTTGTGTGGGTCGATAGTTGCAACTTCAGTACCGTTACCGCGAACAAGTTCCTGAACTTTTGCCAGTTCTGTGCCTGCTGGAACTTCAGCAGCGATAGAAAGAGTAGAAGTGGCAGCCACTGCCAAACCAGCACCTAGAAGAAGGGCCTGAGTGATTTTATTCTTGTACATTTAATAAACTCCAAGTTTTCCGTATTGCATCCATGACTTCTTTGCTTGGTTCACTGAACGGCAGTGATTTAGATTTATTTAGCTCAAATTTTAAGCATAAAAATCTAAAACCTTACAAAGATTGAGGCACACACTATCAACCATTGAAGTAATTTGCCATAAACAAGTCGCAAAAAATCGGATAATTCTCCGAATTACTCAAGGTAACAGTGTAAATCTCTAATAAAAACCTAATGAATAGTGAGTTACACATAGGGATTAATTAAAAAACAGCCTTTAGTGTTGATGTATCTGTATTGATACTTTTTTTTAGCATCTTATGCTAGAACACGGTCAGCAAATTAACATTAATGCCACATGAAATCTAATTGCACATCACATATCCCCTAAATAGACTCCACTATTTGTGAGGATTATCACTTTATACAAAACAGCATAATGCACTGCACCAAAACAGATTTAGAAATGCACCAAGACAGGCAAAATCACGTACCGAATTTATATGCAACTTGAATGATTAACCATTTATTAATACACCACTTATTTATAAATAGCTTTGTAGCACGTACAAAAAAACCGACTTTAATAGTCGGCTTTTAATATTCGTTCTGAAGGTGAGTAACCTTGGGTGATTATTTTTCCCAACGCTCTGCAGCTTTCGCGTCTGAGTCTCGAGAGTCAACCCAACGAGTTGCTTCAGTGGTGCGTTCCTTCTTCCAAAACGGCGCTTTGGTTTTTAGGAAATCCATCACAAACTCACAGGCTTCAAAGGCCGCACCGCGGTGTGCACTGGATACACCAACGTAAACAATCTGGTCACCGATATCTAGGTCACCAACACGATGGATAACTCGCATCTTTTGGATTGGCCAGCGTGCCTCAGCTTGATCACAGATCTCGCTCAGTGATTTTTCTGTCATACCCGGATAGTGCTCCAGAGACAAACCAATCACATTGTCGCCAAGGTTCATGTCGCGAACTTTACCAACGAACGTCACAATCGCTCCGGCAGCTGTACCTTGAGCCAAGTAGTCGTATTCGTCGCCTACCGAGAAGTCCTCAGCTGTCACTAATACTCTTGGATCCATGCTTAGCCTCCAGTCACTGGTGGGAAGAAAGCCACTTCGTCGCCGTCTTTCACTTCAGCTGTCAGAGGTACGATTGATTGGTTAAGTGCAGCCAGAAGCTTCCCCTCTTCCAATGCGATATCCCATTTGCCTTCTTGTGTCACAAGATGACTACGAATCGCTTCAATCGTCTTAAATTGTGCATCAACTTCAACGCTGTCCACACCAACAAGTTCACGAGTTTGAGCAAAGAAAAGTACTGTAATCATGACTCCACCTTAAAGTGACCAGATTTACCACCTGTCTTCTCTAGCAGGCGCACGTTTTCGATAACAATGTCTTTCTGAACAGCTTTACACATATCGTAAATCGTTAACGCAGCCACAGAAGCAGCCGTTAGCGCTTCCATCTCTACGCCCGTCTTACCCGCAAGCTTACAAACAGATTCGATGCGAACCTTGTTTTCAGACTCGATAGCTTCAAGCTGCACTTCTACTTTAGTTAATAGCAGAGGGTGACACAGGGGAATCAGATCCCACGTCTTCTTCGCCGCTTGAATACCCGCAATACGTGCCGTTGCGAAAACATCACCTTTATGGTGGCTACCAGAGACAATCAGCTCTAGCGTTTCTGCCGACATTTGAACGAAGGCTTCCGCTCTCGCTTCACGTACTGTTTCCGCTTTAGCCGATACATCGACCATGTTTGCTTCGCCAGACGCGTTAATGTGTGTAAATTGGCTCATACTCAAACCGCCTTATACAGAAAGGTGTGGCATGAAGTTACAAGGACGGTGGCTAGCATCCATCTGTTGCTTGATGATCTTAGTCCAACCGGTGCGGCAAGCGCCTGTAGAACCTGGCATCGCAAAGATAACCGTGTGGTTAGCAAAACCCGCAATCGCACGAGATTGAATTGTCGAAGTACCGATCTCTTCGTAAGATACTTGACGGAATAGCTCACCAAAGCCTTCTACTTCTTTGTCGAACAGTGGCTTAAGCGCTTCAGGCGTGCTGTCACGAGAAGTGAAACCAGTACCACCCGTGATCATGATAGCTTGTACGCTTTCATCAGCGATCCATTTAGATACGATCGCACGGATCTTGTACATGTCATCAATAACGATTTGCTTATCAACCACGTTGTGACCCGCTTCTTTAGCATGCTCTGCTAGGTAACCGCCTGAAGTGTCGTTTTCTTCTGTACGAGTATCTGAAACCGTTAGTACTGCGATGTTTGCTGCTTGGAATTTGCTTTCTGCGTGACCCATTTGTTCACCTATATAAATTTTTCATTAGACTGATTCGCCCAGCCTGAAGAAGCTGAGCGATAAAATGCTTTAGAGTGTGTAGCGGGTTAACCGCCGATTGACGCCAAGTTTGGAGTCATGCCGCTGTTGCCATCGTGTAAGAAGTGGCTAACGGACTTGGTTTGAAGCTGAGCCTGAATTCGATCAATGAGTTCTTGCTCTTGTTGATCTTCTTGAATCAGATCTCTCAGTTCAACACCATGGTCGCCAAACAGACATAAGTGAAGTTTACCGGTCGCAGAAACGCGCAGTCGGTTACAACTCTCACAAAAGTCTTTCTCGTAAGGCATGATCAAACCGATTTCACCCTTGTAGTCTGGGTGGACAAACACTTGCGCCGGGCCATCGTTAACGGCTTTGACTTTTAACAGCCAACCATTAGCAATAAGCTGGTTGCGAATCGCAACGCCAGACACATGATGTTTATCGAACAACTCGTCCATCTCGCCGGTTTTCATCAGCTCGATAAAACGTAATTGAATAGGTTTGTCTTTGATCCAATTAAGGAAGGCTGGTAATTCCTGACTATTGAGGTCTTTCATTAATACGACGTTGACTTTGACTTGTTCAAAGCCAACCTCAAACGCTTTATCAATGCCTCGCATAACCTCAGTAAACTTATTCTCACCAGTGATCTGATGGAACATGCGCGAATCTAAACTATCCACGCTCACGTTTATATGGGTTAAACCAGCATCACGCCATTGCCCTACTTGTTTCTCCATGCGGTAGCCATTCGTTGTGGTGGCTACTTTTTCGATGCCTGGAGTAGAAGCAACGGTATGTATGATTTCAGGAAAGTCTTTACGCAGACTCGGCTCTCCGCCTGTAATGCGGATCTTTGAGGTACCACAATCTGCAAACGCTTTAACAACGCGTTTGATCTCGGGAACACTTAAAAAAGACGAGTTTTTTTGCCCTGACGGTTTGTAACCATCTGGCAAGCAGTAAGTACATTTAAAGTTACAGACGTCTGTAACCGACAAGCGCAAGTAATAAAACTTGCGATGGAATCTATCTTCGAATTGTTGCGCCACGGAACACCTTTCCAAACACGGGAGGCATAATCATTTCCAATTAAGCCCTTGTGACAACATGTCACTGGCTCTTGATGCGTATCGGTACAGCAAATACCACTGTGCGACTTAGCATGCGAGAGCTCGGAGTTATGGCAACTGAGCGTTATATTCACACGCGCAGTAGCTGAGTAATAAAATACTTAATATTTGTACGTGAATCTAGCTCTGATGGTAAAAAACGGGTCACATCGGCAAAAAAAACGTATCAAACGCTCAAAATAACTCTTGTTGAGTATATAGCGAGAAGCATTTAACCTAAATTATAGTTGGTAATAACCTAACAAGAACAATAAATGAATATTTACTCTTCAAAGAAAGTCGTAGCAATCGGCGGTGGCCATGGCTTAGGTCGCATGTTAGCTGCATTAAAAGACTTTGGTAACAACGCAACTGGCATTGTTGCAACGACAGATAACGGCGGTTCCACCGGACGTATTAGAGATTGCCAAGGTGGCATCGCATGGGGAGATACACGCAACTGTATCAACCAATTAATCACAGAGCCTTCAATCAGTTCGATGATGTTCGAATACCGCTTTCGTGGTCAAGGTGAGCTAGACGGTCATAACTTGGGTAACCTAATGCTGACGGCGTTAGACAACCTTTCCGTTCGCCCATTGGAAGCAATTAACCTGATTCGAAATATGCTCAAGGTCGATGTCAATATCGTGCCGATGACTGAGCATCCTTCAGACCTCACGGCTCTATCAATGGACGGCCGCTGGGTTACCGGCGAAACCAACGTTGATGACATGACGGAAAAGCTGCGCATGATGGACTTGTCTCCAGAAGTGCCAGCAACCAAAGAAGCCGTTGCTGCCGTTGAGCAAGCAGACTGCATTGTCCTTGGCCCTGGAAGCTTTTTAACCAGTGTGATGCCCCCTCTTCTCCTTCCAGAGATTGGCAAAGCAATCTCTGAGAACACCAAGGCAAAAGTTATCTTCGTTGAAAACCTTTCACCAGAGCACGGTCCCGCAGGGAAAATGACGCTTCAAGAGCAATTGGAGTGGTGTGAACGTACCTGTAAGGCAAGGAAAATAGACATCGTGTTAGGCAATGAACCTCACCCGGAACTAGAAGTGCAATGGAATTGTGTGACCACAGATCTTGCATCGGCAAACCGAGATTGGCGACACGACCGTGTGAAGCTTCAACAAGCCATTGAAGCCCAGTTGGCGTAGCCATAGGTTCAAGCGACAAACAACAAAAAAGGAGCATGCTGCTCCTTTTTTAATCTCAGTAATAACTCGCTGTTTTAAAGGTCCGTCATCAACTGCTGATATTCAGTGTACGTCGATAACAGGAGGTCTTGCATATCTTGAAAATCAATCTCGGTTACAGGCAACGCTTGCTTCACTTTTGCGTCTAAGCTAATCGCAAAACTACACAAAGAATCCGCACCAAAGCTTGCTGCGCTGCTCTTAAGCGCATGACTGATATCAGCCAAGTACTTAGAGGTATCCGACTCTTTATTTATCTCTAGGTGTTCGTAGTAGCCTTTCAACTCACCTAAAAAGATTTCCAGTAAAACCGGGACATTCTCTTGGCCTATTTCGCCGGCAAGCTCATCAACTTTTTGCTGATTTAATACTTTCGTCATTATTATTTTCTTATTGTTTGTTGATTACTGCTTCGCATTCCACGTTTGCAACTTACGGTATATCGTCGATGGACTGACATCTAAGAAACCTGCCGCACGAGGGATGTTGCCATCACACGCTTTAATGGCCTGCTCGATAGCCGTTTTCTCAGTGATCCACAATGGGAAAATATCTTTTACCGTGATGTCTTCATTCTGCTTCTCTTTCAATCGCAGACTGTTTTCAATCGGTTGGTTCAACGGTGGTGGGAGCATGTTGAGAGTAATCTCTTTGCCGTTATTCAAAACCACCACGTTCCGCAACACGTTTTGTAGCTGACGAACGTTACCCGGCCACTCATATTGATTAAAGCGATCAAGTACTTCCTGAGCAAAACGTACAAACGCCTTCCCCTCCTCGACCGACATATAGCCTAGCAGAGAATACGCGATCTCGATGACATCTTCACCACGCTCACGCAATGGCGGCAAGTGCAATGGAATCACGTATAAACGATAGTATAAATCTTCTCTAAAGCGACCTTCTTGTACTTCTTTCCAAGGGTCACGGTTGGTCGCACACACAAAACGAACGTCGACACTCTTCATCTTCGAAGAGCCGACTTTTTGGAAAGTACCGGTTTGGATAAAGCGCAGCAGCTTGGTTTGCAGCTCTAAGTCCATTTCGCACAGTTCATCAAGGAACAGTGTTCCACCATCAGCAAGCTCAGCAGCACCTTGGCGATCGGTCGCAGCACCGGTAAAGGCACCTTTAACGTGGCCAAACAGCTCACTTTCAATCAGGTCTTTAGGGATAGCGGCACAGTTAATCGCGATGAACGGCTTATCGCCACGCTTACTCGCCGCATGAATGGCTTCTGCACATACCTCTTTACCGGTACCACTTTCACCAGTAATGAAAATGCTCGCCTTACTCGATGCAGCAGAATCGATAGTTCGGTAAACCTGCTGCATGGTTTGGCTGCTGCCGATAAAACCTTGGTAGTTCTGGTTTCCCGGGTGTTCCGAGCTATTTTTAAGCTTGGTGGCTTTGCGGATCGCATTATTCACCGTAATACGGAGTCGGTCGGCTTCACACGGTTTGATAAGGAAATCTTGAGAGCCATGACGCATCGCTTCTACAGCGGTATCGATAGAGCCGTGAGCCGTCATGAAGATAACTGGAACTTCAGGGTATTTTTGTTTTACAGCAAATAGTACGTCCATACCCGTCATATCAGGCAGACGTAGATCTAATAAAATAAGGTCTGGGATTCGATGATTCAAACTCTCGATTGCATCGCGGCCAGTGCCGACAATGTTGATATCAATTTCGAGCGGTGTAAGATACGAGCGATATAAAGCTGCTACCGAAGCGGTATCCTCTACCATCAACAAATACTTCGATTTGTTATCTAGCGTTTTTGATTGCATATCCTAGCCATTTATAATTTGCATTTCTTATTATAGTCGCATTCCGCTTTGCATTATGCAAATTAGCCACAGTATTTGTAGTGTGTTTTTTTACTTGCTTCAAACAATCAATGTTTTATCTATCTGGCACGAACGATGCAACGGTATAAATGACCTTCGGGTCACCTAGCCAACTGACGTTGTTAGTGGACCGATTGTTCACAAACGTAAGCCAGTAGAACATTTACTACTGGCTGTTTTTTTGTCTGAAACACTCTCAATTCTTGTGTTGAGGGGGATCAATTCTCGAGCGAAAAGTGAGATTAGCTGTTGGTAATAAACTGCTTTCTTAACTGATCAATTTCATCACGCTTCTGTGCGGCCAATTCAAATTCCAGATTCTGAGCATGCTGATACATCGCAGATTCTAGCTTACTGATCTCTTTATCAAGCTGTTGCGGCGTAAGTACGGCATAACTTTCAGAAGGCTCAGCCACCTTAGATAAAGGAACTTGCTTCGATTGGCGCTGCTGCTTCGACTTGGTTAGATCACCCAGTTCCATAATGTCTTTAATATTGCGTTTCAACGCTTGCGGCGTGATACCTTGCTCTTCGTTGTAGGCTTGCTGTTTCTCGCGACGACGATCGGTTTCATCAATCGCTTTTCTCATCGACTTAGTAATCGAATCACCATAAAGGATCGCTCTACCTTCCAAGTTACGCGCAGCACGACCAATGGTTTGAATCAGAGAACGCTCAGAACGCAAGAAGCCCTCTTTATCTGCATCAAGAATCGCCACCAGCGACACTTCAGGCATATCCAAACCTTCACGAAGTAAGTTAATGCCCACTAACACATCGAACTTGCCCAAACGTAGGTCTCGGATGATCTCTACACGCTCAACGGTATCGATATCCGAGTGCAAGTAACGCACTTTAACGCCGTGCTCACTTAGGTATTCGGTTAAGTCTTCTGCCATTCTCTTGGTCAACGTGGTAACCAAAACACGCTCTTCTTTCACTGAACGGATTCTGATTTCAGACAGCAAGTCATCCACCTGCGTCGCGACAGGTCTTACTTCGATGATTGGGTCTAACAGACCAGTAGGACGTACCACTTGATCAGCAATCTCGCCATCTGATTTTTCAATCTCGTAATTACCTGGTGTTGCCGACACAAAAATCGTTTGTGGGGCTATAGACTCAAATTCTTCAAACTTCATTGGACGGTTATCCAATGCAG
Organism: Vibrio sp. 10N.286.51.B11; assembly: GCF_041469245.1. Lineage (NCBI taxonomy): Bacteria > Pseudomonadati > Pseudomonadota > Gammaproteobacteria > Vibrionales > Vibrionaceae > Vibrio > Vibrio sp. 10N.286.51.B11. The sequence continues at coordinate 238,834 of NZ_JBFRKI010000012.1, forward strand.
AAGGCAGTCTAAAACCAAACTCGACCAAGGTTTCTTTACGAGAACGGTCACCTTTATACATCGCACCAATTTGCGGCACAGTCACGTGTGACTCATCGATGATCAGCAAACCATCATCAGGCAGGTAGTCAAATAACGTTGGCGGCGCTTCCCCTTCCGCACGGCCGCTCAAGTATCGTGAATAGTTTTCGATACCGGAACAGAAGCCAAGCTCAGTCATCATCTCAATATCAAACTGAGTTCTTTGAGAGATACGCTGCTCTTCCAAAAGCTTATTGTTGTCTTTTAAGTATTGAGCACGATCGCGCAGTTCGTCCTTGATGTTCTCAATCGCCTCAAGGATTTTTTCTCTTGGCGTTACATAGTGAGTTTTTGGATAAACCGTAAAGCGCGGCAAGTCTCTTTGTTTCACCGCACCAGTCAGAGGATCAAAAATACTAATGCAGTCCACTTCGTCATCGAACATCTCAATTCGAACCGCATCTTGGTCAGATTCAGCCGGAAAGATATCAATCACCTCACCACGAACACGGAACTGACCACGTTCAAAGGCGACATCGTTTCTTGAATATTGCAGCTCAGCCAATCGACGCAGGATGTCTCGCTGATCCATCACCTCGCCACGACTCAAATGAAGCATCATCTTCAAATAAGACTTAGGATCACCCAGACCGTAGATAGCCGACACAGAAGCCACAATGATGGCGTCTTTTCGTTCTAATAAGGCTTTGGTTGCCGAAAGCCTCATTTGTTCGATATGAGCGTTCACAGACGCATCTTTCTCGATGAACGTGTCCGTGGTTGGAACGTAGGCTTCAGGTTGGTAGTAGTCGTAGTAAGAAACGAAATACTCAACGGCATTGTTTGGAAAGAAAGATTTCATCTCACCGTAAAGTTGAGCCGCCAATGTCTTGTTAGGCGCTAACAGAATCGCAGGTCTTTGAGATTGGGAAATGACGTTGGCAAGGGTAAAGGTTTTACCTGAGCCCGTTACCCCTAGTAGAGTTTGATGTGCCAAACCAGAATCTAATCCGTCTAGTAATTTGGTTATCGCTGTCGGCTGATCACCGGACGGGCTGTAGTCCGATACCAAGTCAAAGAGTTTACTCATAGGTCGCCATTTCCATACTGTTTTTATAATCAGGTCATTGTCACTCTAGGAGGAGTGTAGTTGCAACTATTATCTAGAGAAATGCATCTTAAGATTAGATATCAGTGATAGCTTTTACTTTTAGAACTTGGTATTATCCGTGCCCTTGCAAGATCTCTTCAGCTAAATCACTCAATTTTTCATCCACTACTTTTCCCCAAAAAATCTAAAAATACCGCTTGTTTTACTGTTCGTTTTATAATCTACAAAAGTTATACAATTGCGACATTTTGCTATAAATCTTTTAAATACATTACGTTAGATAAGGTTTTTACATTTTTCGATTTATCCCGATTATTGTTGTTAAAGTTTCACACACACACTTATCCACAATTTTGGTGGATAACTAAAGCAAAGCTAAATCCTATAAGGCGTTCAAGAAAGTAAAGTTTTTTATCTTACTTTTTTCTGATATTTTTTATTGACAGAAATCCGGACAATTATTAGAATTCGCGTCGCTAACAAGCAATTCCCCTTTAGTTCAGTTGGTAGAACGGCGGACTGTTAATCCGTATGTCGCAAGTTCAAGTCTTGCAAGGGGAGCCAAATTCAGAAAAAAGCTCAATCGAAAGATTGGGCTTTTTTCGTATATAACTGCGACTAACTTGTTCCAAGTTAATGTCACAAACCTAGCCGCCCGCGTTCAAGTCTCGACAAGGGGAGCCAAATTTAAAAAAGCCGCATCACTCGATGCGGCTTTTTGCGTTTTAGTGCTTTGGGAACGTATTCGACTCGCAACTTTCCTTCTCTTTTTGATAGTTCTGAGCACCAAAATCCACAAATATGACCCTATTCTTAGGAAGCAAATCGAGCTCAATTCAAGAATGATCTTATGAAAGATCCAATTCAACTACTCCTACAAACTTGTCTCACGAAGTAAAAATTGGCCGTCTATACTTACGGTAACTTTAATAATCAATCGATTACCTGATGTTTTTTTCACCAAGTGTCTAAATCCCTAGTGATCCTTGGTTGTTATTAGGTGAGCAAAGCAGGATAATATCGGGATCGGAATCTCAAGAATTAATCCATTATGACCGAATACCTTTTGTTGTTGGTTGGCACAGTGCTGGTCAATAACTTTGTACTAGTGAAGTTTTTAGGGCTATGTCCTTTCATGGGAGTCTCCAAGAAACTGGAGACTGCGATTGGCATGGGCCTCGCGACGACTTTCGTTCTGACGCTAGCGTCGGTATCTGCATACCTAGTAGAAACCTACATCCTTACCCCTCTGGGTATTGAATACCTGCGTACCATGAGCTTCATCTTGGTTATCGCGGTGGTTGTTCAATTTACGGAAATGGTCGTTCACAAAACCAGCCCAACTCTATATCGCCTGTTGGGTATCTTCCTGCCTCTTATCACCACCAACTGCGCGGTGTTAGGTGTGGCACTTTTGAACATCAATGAAAACCACAACTTCATTCAGTCGATCATCTATGGTTTCGGCGCTGCGGTTGGTTTCTCGCTTGTATTGATCCTATTTGCTGCGATGCGTGAGCGTATTGCGGTTGCTGATGTTCCTATGCCATTCAAAGGCGCATCGATTGCGATGATCACAGCAGGCCTAATGTCTCTGGCATTTATGGGCTTTACTGGGTTGGTGAAGTAAGAATGAGTACCATCTTAATTGCAATCATTGCACTCGCCGTTTTAGCCGCTGTTTTTGGCGCTATCTTAGGCTTTGCTTCTATTCGCTTTAAAGTAGAAGCCGATCCGATCGTTGATCAAATCGATACTATTTTACCGCAAACTCAATGTGGCCAGTGTGGTTACCCTGGTTGTCGCCCATACGCAGAGGCGATCGCTAACGGAGATAAGATCAACAAATGTCCTCCCGGCGGCCAAGCTACGATTGAGAAGCTTGCAGATTTAATGGGCGTAGAAGTTGAAGACTCCGCTCATGACTTAGACAACAAAGTAAAAACCGTTGCCTTCATTCATGAAGATATGTGTATTGGCTGTACCAAATGCATTCAAGCCTGCCCTGTCGACGCCATTGTTGGTGGCACCAAGGCACTTCACACAGTAATCAAAGATGAATGTACAGGTTGTGATCTATGTGTCGCACCGTGCCCTACTGACTGTATCGAAATGATTCCAGTGGCAACAACGACTGAAAATTGGAAATGGCAGATGAACATCATTCCTGTTACTGATATCACTAACCAAGCGACTGATGCGACCGCGTCAGAGCCTAAGGCATAGGGTTAGTATGATCTCTTTAATTGAACAAATTCGCACGGGCTCAATTTGGAACTTCCCGGGCGGTGTGCACCCTGCTGAAAACAAGAAACAGTCGAATACTACTGATATCGTGCATGCAAGGCTCCCAGAAGAAATCGTTCTTCCAGTGAAACAGCATATCGGTAAGCCTGGTAACTTGTTGGTTGCTGTCGGTGATGCCGTACTCAAAGGTCAACAACTGACGGCCTTAGAGACTGGTTTTACTTTGCCAGTACATGCACCAACATCGGGTGTGATTACCGCTATCGAACCACGAACCACCGCTCACCCTTCAGGCTTGAGCGACGTGTGCGTGGTTATTAAACCTGATGGCCTCGACGCTTGGGTTGCAAAACACCCGGTTGAAGATTTTTCTACAAAGACATCCGATGAACTGCTTGATGTAATTCGCCAAGCTGGTATCTCAGGCATGGGTGGCGCAGGCTTCCCCACCGCTAAAAAGCTTCAATCAGGCTTAGGTCGTACCGACATTTTAATCGTCAACGCTGCTGAGTGTGAACCTTACATCACCTCAGATGACAAGTTGCTGCAAGAGCATGCCGAAGAAGTATTAAAAGGCATCGAAGTGGTTGAACACATTCTTCAACCAAAGTTGACGGTTATCGGCATTGAAGACAACAAACCAGATGCGATAAAAGCTCTTGAGATTGCTGCGAAAGACAAAGATATCGTCATTCGTGTTATCCCAACTAAATACCCTTCTGGTGGTGAGAAGCAACTTATCAAGATCCTCACCAACAAAGAGGTTCCAGCTGGCGGCATCCCTGCAGACATTGGTGTTTTGGTTCAGAACGTCGGTTCTCTTTATTCTATTAAGCGAGCGGTAATTGACGGCGAACCTGTGGTTAACCGCGTTGTGACATTAACCGGTAAAACCTTTAAGCAACCTCGTAACGTTTGGGCGCTATTAGGCACACCAGTACATGAGTTACTTGAAGAGTTTGGCTACAAAGCAGATAAAAAACTGCCGCGTTTAATTTTGGGCGGCCCGATGATGGGCTTTACCTTGCCGCATGCCAATGTGCCAATCACCAAAACGTCGAACTGTATTTTAGCGCCAACGCGTCGTGAGATCTCACCAAGCACTTACGAGATGGAATGTATTCGTTGCAGCGCGTGTGCTGAAGCTTGTCCTGCGTCTCTACTTCCTCAACAACTGCAATGGCACGCCAAAGCCAACGAGTTGGATAAGTGTGAAGAGCTAAATATTAAAGACTGTATTGAATGTGGTGCATGTGCATTTGTCTGCCCAAGCGAAATCCCTCTTGTTCAGTACTATCGCCAAGCGAAAGCCGAAATCAAAACTCGAAAAGATGAAGCCGCTGCTGCAGAACGCGCCAAGATTCGTTTTGAAGAGAAGAACGCTCGTATGGAGCGTGATAAAGCCGAACGTGAAAACCGCTTTAAAAAAGCCGCAGATAACCGCCGTAAAGATATGAAAACATCCGGCGGTGATGATGCTATTGCTGCTGCGATTGCTCGTGTTAAAGCACAAAAAGCCGCTGCGGATCAGGCTCCGAATGAAGAACCAGCAGTGAAACCTGCGGTTGCTGCCGCTATTGCGAAGGCAAAAGCGAAACAAGCTGCAGCTCAAAAAGCGGAAGGCGCTGAACCAGACAACTCTGAAATGTCTAAACTGCGTGAAGAGCGCAAGCGTCAAGCGAGAGAGCGCAAGGCACAACAAGCAGCAGCCGATACTCCTGCAGAAAGCTCAGGCGATACGAAGAAAGACGCCGTTGCTGCTGCGATTGCTCGCGCTAAAGCGAAGAAAGCACAGCAAGCGGAATCTGCTTCGGATGCTCCTGTTGAAAGCTCTGGCGATGCTAAGAAAGATGCTGTCGCTGCGGCCATTGCTCGTGCTAAAGCCAAGAAAGCTCAACAAGCTGAATCTGCTGCTGAAGCTCCTGCTGAAAAATCCGGCGATGCCAAGAAAGATGCTGTTACTGCCGCTATCGCTCGTGCTAAAGCCAAAAAAGCCCAGCAAGCGAAGCAAGCAGAAACATCTGAACCAGTGGTTGAAGTTGAAACCGAGACTCAATCGGAGCAAGTCGACCCTAAGAAAGCTGCTGTTGCTGCGGCCATCGCTCGCGCTAAGGCTAAGAAAGCACAGCAAGCGACACAAGAAACAACCGAAGCTCCTGAACCTGCAGTTGAAACTGAAGCTGGAAGTTCTGGCGATGCTAAGAAAGACGCCGTTGCTGCCGCTATAGCCCGTGCTAAAGCAAAAAAAGCACAGCAAGCTAAGCAAGCAGAAACATCTGAACCAGTAGTTGAAGTAGAAACTGATACTCAATCTGAACAGGTCGATCCGAAGAAAGCTGCTGTTGCTGCAGCTATCGCTCGTGCTAAAGCGAAAAAAGCCCAGCAAGAGCTAGATAAAAAGAACAATGAGGAGAAAGAGTAGTGGCCTTCTTTATCGCCAGCTCACCGCACGCGCATAGCCGTAGAAGCACCCCAGATCTAATGAAATGGGTGGCTATTTGTGCATTGCCAGGTCTACTAGCTCAAACCTACTTCTTTGGATGGGGTACCCTCATCCAGTTAGTATTTGCTATTGCACTTGCTGTTACCTTTGAAGCAGCCGTCATGCTATTGAGAAAACGCCCGCCAGTAATGGCACTGCGTGATTACAGTGCTGTTGTAACCGCTTGGCTACTGAGTGTCGCGATTCCCCCACACTCTCCGTGGTGGATCCTCGTCATTGGTATGTTCTTCGCTATTATTATCGCGAAACACTTATACGGCGGCCTAGGGCAGAACCCATTTAACCCTGCGATGGTCGCTTACGTTGTTTTGCTGATTTCATTCCCAGTTCAAATGACCAGTTGGAATGCTCCCGCGAGCCTGACAGCAGAAGCAACAAGCTTTATTGACTCATTCTTGATGATCTTTACTGGCTTCAATAACGAAGGTTTGTCTCTGCAACAAGCACGCCTTGGCATTGATGGCACCACAATGGCGACGCCGCTTGATGCATTCAAAACGGCATTAACGGCAGGCAATACTGCCTCAGAAGCACTATCTCAACCTCAATTTAGTTGGTTAGCTGGCGTAGGCTGGGAGTGGGTAAACCTTGCTTACCTAATCGGCGGTTTAGTGCTGATTAAGCAACGTGTTATTCAATGGTATATCCCTGTGGCTTTCATCGGCAGTCTTACTCTGTTTAGCTTAGTGTTCTTAGTGCTCACTCCTGGAGAAACCGCTTCTCCAACCATTCACCTTCTGTCTGGCGCGACTATGCTTGGTGCATTCTTTATTGCAACCGACCCAGTTTCAGCATCCACGACAGTCAAAGGTCGCTTAGTGTTTGGCGCTCTGATCGGCGGTTTAGTCTTTATCATCCGCAGTTGGGGTGGTTTCCCTGATGGCGTGGCGTTTGCTGTATTGTTAGCCAACATGTGTGTTCCACTGATTGACTACTACACCAAACCTCGCACATACGGTCACTAAGGGAGCGGATACCATGCTAAATGCAATTAAGAAAAACGGCCTTGTACTCGCGATTTTTGCGTGTGCTTCGACGGGTTTGGTCGCGGTAACTCACTACCTGACCAAAGATCAGATCAAACAACAAGAACAGGCTCAGTTACTGTCTGTTCTTAACCAAGTGATCCCACACGATCAGCACGACAACGAGCTGTTTTCGTCTTGTACTTTGGTTCAAGCAGAAGAGCTTGGTACTGAGCAAGCGATGCCGGCTTACATTGCTAAGCTTAATGGTGAGCCAAGCGCGATTGCGATCGAAGCGATTGCACCAGACGGCTACAATGGCGCGATTAAAGTCATTGTTGGAATGAAAACTGACGGTACTATTTTAGGTACTCGCGTGCTTTCTCACCAAGAGACTCCGGGCTTGGGTGATAAGATTGATCTGCGTGTGAGTGATTGGATTCTTTCGTTTGCAGGTAAGCAAGTGACGGATTCTAATCTAGACCGTTGGAAGGTTCGTAAAGACGGTGGTGATTTTGACCAGTTTACTGGCGCTACTATCACGCCAAGAGCAGTCGTGAAGTCAGTCAAACAAGCGGTCCAGTACGTTAACCAAAACAACCAAGCATTGCTTGCTCAACCTCTAAATTGTGGTGGTGAATAATGAGTGACCATAAAACATTGATCAAAAATGGCATGTGGGCCAATAACCCTGCCCTAGTGCAACTTCTTGGGTTATGTCCGCTGCTGGCTGTATCGTCAACAGTCACTAACGCACTTGGGCTAGGCATTGCTACCTTGCTTGTACTGGTCGGCTCAAACGTTTCTGTTTCTTTGGTTCGTAATCATGTGCCAAAAGAAGTACGTATCCCAGTATTCGTAATGATCATTGCCTCGCTAGTAACCTGTGTTCAATTGCTGATGAACGCTTACGCCTATGGGCTTTACCTCTCTTTGGGTATCTTCATCCCGCTGATCGTAACCAACTGCATCATCATTGGTCGTGCGGAAGCCTTCGCTTCAAAAAATGAAGTGCTACCAGCGGCTCAAGATGGTTTCTGGATGGGTCTAGGCATGACATCAGTATTGGTCGTGTTAGGTGCGATGCGTGAGATTATTGGTAACGGGACCCTATTTGATGGCGCAGACCTGCTGCTTGGTGACTGGGCTTCGGTGTTACGAATCCAGATATTCCAATTTGATAACAGCTTCTTGTTAGCCCTGCTTCCACCGGGTGCCTTCATTGGTGTTGGTTTCTTAATTGCTTTGAAAAATATCATCGATAACCAAGCAAAATCTAGACAACCAAAACAAGAAAAACCAGTCATTGAACGCGCTCGCGTTACCAATGCCTAATAAGTTAAATTAGCTTAAACCTCGCTGAGTTAGCTCAACCACTCAGCGGGGGAAATCAGATCTAAACAGTACATATAATAATGACGCTCATAAGAGCGCGTAACCGATGATAAAGCAGAAGCAATCCAAGCTTCATGCCCTAACTATTTGAAAGTAATGTCGCTATGAACAATGTAAAACGAGTAGAAATACTTGAGCGTTTAAGAGAAAACAATCCAAAGCCAGAGACTGAGCTTAACTGGAACAGCCCATTCGAGCTGCTGATTGCCGTTCTATTATCTGCACAAGCAACCGATGTCAGCGTGAACAAGGCGACGGATAAGCTGTACCCTTTAGCCAACACTCCGCAAGCAATTTTCGACCTAGGTGTTGATGGCTTAAAAGAGTATATCAAGACCATCGGCCTATTTAACTCAAAAGCAGAAAACACCATCAAAACGTGTCGTATGCTGCTTGACCTACATAATGGTGAAGTACCGGAAGATCGCGCTGCATTAGAAGCCCTTCCAGGTGTCGGTCGTAAAACAGCAAACGTAGTGTTAAATACCGCATTCGGTTGGCCAACCATTGCCGTTGATACTCACATCTATCGTGTATCAAACCGCACTAAGCTAGCGATGGGTAAAACCGTCGACGATGTCGAAGCAAAACTACTTAAAGTTATCCCAAAAGAATTCAAACTGGATGTCCACCATTGGCTCATTCTTCATGGACGTTACACCTGTGTCGCACGTAAACCACGCTGTGGCAGCTGTATCATTGAAGACCTCTGTGAATACTCTCCACCAAAAGAAAACGTAAAGAAAAAGAAGAAATAAATACGTTTAAATCTATAAAGGCTCTTAAATGAGTCTTTTTTTTTGCTTTACAAAATCATTATTTGTCGCTATGTTAGATTTATGTGTAACTGATTTATGATTTTGTAATGAATGAATTAAGTGAAAGTGTTGCAGTAAAAATCTATAAAGATGCCGATGGGTACAGCTTTCCCCTTGTTGTAAGATCTGGAGTATTTCCCGTTTGCTTGTACCTTAATGCTTATCTTAACGGTAACCATAACTCCCCACTTTCGGCGGGAAAGAATAAAGCAAGCTCTCAAGCCCCAGCTTTTCATACACTAAGAAAATATGCCTACGAACTAAAATTTTTATACTGTTATTTTATCGAGCAAGGTATCGATCTTGTTGAACGTGTCAGCTCTGGTGAGTTTCTTTCAAGGCAAGAGATCGATGATTTTGTTAGAACGTGCAAGCTTTATGCTGATGAAGGCACTATTGATGAAAGTAATGTTGTAGCAATTTCTGACAAGCGCATAAGAGATGCCATCCATGCAACTTCACATAGCCAACCACAAGTTTCTGCACACACATTACGTCAACGCTTAATTCGACTTAGAGCTTATATCGAATACTTATTCGTTTGCCACCACTATGATCAAGAACCAACTGATACGCAAGCCAGAGTTGACGACCAATTCAACAAGTTTAAGTTATACATCAATACGTTTATTAGCGGCACACGTAAAAATAACACCATTGTTAAAGATGCATTTGAGTCGGTAATACCTTCAGATAAGTTTTTTTATTTGCTTGAAATCATCAAAGAGAGTTCACCTGAGAACCCATTTAAATCCAGCAAATTAAGAAACCAACTCATCATGCAAATCCTAATTAACACAGGGGTTCGTGTTGGTGCTGTTTTAAAGCTAAAAGTCACTGACTTGATTGACGATTGGGATAACCCTCGCTTCTTATTGACCAAAACTCCCAATGATCCGACTGATCCAAGGTTAGAGCGTCCATCGAATAAAACCAAAGCGCTATCGGTTTCTATTTCCTCAGAGTTAATGAAGCTTATCAAGCTCTACATACAAACTGTGCGAACAGAAAACCCAGCCGCCCGTGAACATGACTTTGTGTTCATCTCAGAAAAAGGAACAACATCAGGGCAGCCTCTCACTTATAAATCCATTCATAAAATCGTAGATAAATTTGGTGAGGCATTAGGTATCAAGCTCCACCCTCACAAACTTCGTCATAAGTGGAATGAAGTTTTTGAAGATAAGGCGAGAGAGCATGGGTTAACGCCTGAAAAAATTGAAGATTTACGCAAATATGCAATGGGTTGGGTTGAAGACTCGAAAATGGCATCCGTCTATAACGAATATCAACTGGCGGTCACTGTGGCTGATATTTCCGCTAAAACTCAATCTAAAGCTGTTCCGAGGTTAGGAGGTGGTCATGAGTCATAACCATATCGCAACGTTAAAAAAGGAGTACGATGGGCAGCGCATATTCAATGCAAGAGAAGATGGTTACTCTTTTGATGTGCTTTCAGATACGTGGGAGCTTGGTTATAAATCCTATTTGTATCTAAATTGGCTGAATGAACTAAATATTGATACTAATACTTATCTGGACTTAAAATTAGCAATAGCTCATACAGCAAAGTATTACGCTTATCTCTCTCTAAACGGTCACGTTAGTAGCCTCAAAAGTATCTTAGCACACCTCGACATTTACGATTTTCAGGCATGGTGGCTAACACTAGATACTTACAAGAAAAATGTCAGAAATAGCTTATACGCCCTATGCCACCCAAGAAATGGTTATACCTGCCATACTCTCCAACCACTATATGACACAATTAAAGATGAAAATTTAAAGCGCCAAGGTGTAATGAAAGGCATTCTTGACCCAAAAACTGGTGCTTACAGTGAAGTTGAGCACGACAATATTCTTGAAAGCTTAAGAATTGAAACGCAGCGAGTATTAGAAGGGGAAATACTATCGCAACAAAAGTTTACCGCACTACGGAATGTCATAGCCAGTCAGTTACTTCTCGCCCTAATAAGACGACCAACCCAACTTGTGCAACTTAAATGGTGTGATGTCTTACCTGTAGGCGAAACCTTTTTATCTCATAAAGAACCAAACCTTAACTGGAAACCCGTTACTCAACACTTGTTCTCAGATGTTGAGCAATTGCACGTTCGCACCTTTAAAGGCAAGGATGGACAATTTCGCGGTGATGCGGAATCACGCTCACACCGCCTAGAGTCAGACTTTTCTCGATTGCTTTTGCGTTACTATCAGGTTTATGAAAACTACCTTTTACATTCGCTGCCTATGCAATACATCACATTAAGTGAAGATGAAACAAAAGAACTCATAAGACGCCTACCTGTATTGCCTGACCAAAGCTTATTTCACTCTAATTTTGAATCCAAAGCAGAACTATTTACCTCCATCAGTGATACCTCAAAAGCCTACCATATGCGCTCGGACAACCTTAGAGCAAATATACAGCATTTATTCAAAAACAAACTCAAGCCAAACAGCGATAGATGTCCAAACGATTCTTTGCGACTTGGTAACAATCGCTGGCGACACACCATTCTCACCCAAGGTGCAAAATATGGGTTAAGCCCTGCCCACCTTGCTGCCATAACAGGCGTTACCATTGAAGCGATTACCCCCTATCTTGATTTGAAAACCTCAGAGCGAGTAAAAATTGATGAGGCGTATGCTGGGAATCATATCATCAAGCGATTTGATAGCCTGTCGGTAAAAGAGTTACAAACGCACGATGATTTCAAAGTAAAAAGCAGGTTTGATGAAGAAATTGGCCATAAACTCAATCCTGCTAACTGCTCCAGTTGCCAGTCAAAAGGCGGTGCGCCTATGGCATGTTATCCCTGCGACAACTTTAGACCTCTAGAAACGGCAAACCATCAACAATATCTTGATAAAGCAGAAAGAAAACTGGTGATAAACAGTCAATCAGCACACCCTGCCACAGTGAAACGTCTCAAGAAAATCATTCTTTACATCAAGGCGACTATAGCCATTTGTGAAGAGAAAAAAACTGTTAAGCTTGGAGGTGAAAAATGAATACAATCAACCGTTACATTACCAATCAACACGCATATATCGCCGAAAAGAAAAAACTGCCGTTACTTGGTTTTACCACGCCATCAGGAAAGCAAGCAACGTGGGAGGATATTGCTGTTACCTTTACCAGCAACAAAGGCATCCCTATTAACCTCCTTTTTAATAACGATAATCAACCCCACGCCAATATTAACTCCACTTTTTCCGATAAAGACAAGCTCGATGAACATACGCACCATCTACTCTTTGCCTTTGCTCTTGATGTACTTAAAGAAAATATTTCTAACAATTACAAGAGAGATAAAATCACTAATGCAAAAAAATTTCTTATTGCACTTGGTGAGAATGTCGCTTCTTCCAGTATGGATGAGATTCAAAACACCATCGATGAAATGAAGTATATCCAGAATCTTCCTGCATTTTGGGGATGGCTAAATGCCCATAAGATGCTTCCAGCGAGTATAACTCCGAACTTAACCAGGGAGAAAAACTCAACAAGAGCCAAAAGAGGTGATGACGCTATCGAGGCTGAAAGCAGTAAACTGCCTGATGAAAAGGCGTTATTGGCACTCGGGGCGATCTTTTATGATGCAATCCCGCCTTATCAAGACATCAAGAATAAAGAGAACACTAATTCTTGGGCTGAACTCATCCATCCAACAACGAGTCAACTCGATAGTTATGTTTGCACCATGTCAGCACTTGCGATGTCGTCCCCTAATCGAGCGGCAGCAGAGCAAGTGTTACTAACCAAACAACGAGTTAAAGATCATAATGAAGTGGTTAATAATAACATTAATACTGTCTACTACCTTAATTGGCGTGGGTCAAAAGGATATAAAGACTATCAAAATCATATCAATGCTGAAATGGCCGACAGCCTAGACCGAGCATTACATTATACCGCTCTTGTAACTGAGCCTGCGAGAGCATTAGCAAGATTTTATCAAAACCCAAACCTAAGCTTAAAAAAGGTGTTAGGTGATTTTAAGCCAAGTGCCAAAAACCTAGATGCACTCAAACCCAATGACAGTAAGCCGACCAACCTGATTCATCTTGGTTTTTTATTGGGATTTTATGATAACAGTGACGGCTATGCCCGTATTACGTGTGATACCAAAGGGGCTATTGATGCAACAAAACGTAAAAAATCCCCTTTATTTATCAAACACATCACCAAGCTGTTGCCACACGATAAACTAGAAATTAAAAGCCGATGTCCTTATGCATCCTTACTTGTTGGCGCTGCTGCCAACGACAAATCCCAATTGAGTAAATATTTCAATGGTCAAGCAGAAATAACGGTTGCAGAATTTCAAAACCATTACATTACAATTAATCAACAAACTATGTCCGGATACAATAAAGTTAAGTCCAAGCGTGTCAATTATGAGCAGGCTTTATTTACCTATACTGAAAAACAATTAAAAACTCAACAAGCCTCTCACTTTCTGTTAGTTCCCATCGAAGCTTTAGGTAATTATTTTGATTCAAACATCAAAAAACGAAAAAATAGTTACGCTACCATCTTTGAGCGGCATAGTTTCTCAACAGGTTTCGCAATCCCCCCCCACCATTTCAGGCATTGGCAAAATAACTACCTAGCCAATAAGGGGTTGCCCCACTTACTTATAACGATGCTGTCTGGTCGTAAAAACCCAGAGCAAACACTCACCTATATTCATACGACTGACGCCCAAAATGCCTCAGTTATCAGTGATATTTTATATGAAAAAGAAACCGAGGAAGAAGTACAAGTTAAGGTTAGCAAACGCGTACAGAGTAAAGCTCAATACGATGATGCCACCGACAACTTAAGCCCAACTTTTGTCAGTGAGGTCGGCTTTTGCACCCAAGATTTAACTTTAACCCCTTGCTCTTACATGACGGAATTTGAAACACAATGCACACTCTGTTCATCCTCATGTCATATTGCGCATGATAAAGATGCGATTGAACTGCTAAATAAGGATTTAACAATCCAAAAACACAACCTAAAGCAAGTTCAGGAGGCCATTAACTTTGCAACCAGTGAAGGAATGCAGCAATGGTATGAAACCCACTACCAAAATACTTGTATGCTCAAGAGTCTTATTGAAGTGCTATCAGACGACTCCATTAAAGAAGGGGCTATTGTTCGTTTTTTGACTCGTTCAAGTGTCATGCGCATTACAGATTTAGAAACCAAAACAGTAACAGAACGAAAGCTTTCGCTACCTGATGCGAAAGAAGCTCTTCAAGCGGCTCTTGCGGCAACAACCAAAACGAATAACGACTCAGCTAAAAATAACTTTTTAGGCTTTTTGGGATCAGTATAGGAAAGTACACATGGCAACTAAATCATTAGACACTGATCAACAAATCTCCATTCAAGCTTTAATTAGAAGTTGGGAGGGAAAGCTAACTTGGGATTTATTGGTAACCAAAATTGAGTCTAGCCTTGCGATCACTACTACGCGGCAAACACTTGATAAATATCTCAATATAAAAAATGAGTACAAGGATAGAAAGCGCTCACTCAAAGGGCAACCTGTTTCCACTGACAATACTGAGCTACTTATCTATCTACAAAAAGATATTGATCTAGCTGAAAAAGTGATTCAGCTAGAAGCCGAACTAAAAGTTGCAAAAGATGAAATCGGTTATCTGCAAACTTTTATTCAAAAAATCGTCAATATCGGTCAAAGCGATCCAAATGTAATGGCTATTTTTCAAAGGGCAATGCGGAGTATCGAGGAAAGTAAATAAAGACCTAAATGCAACTCTTTGTATTTTATAATCTAATTGAGGGCTTAAAATGGCAAGTGGTCAGCAGAAAGCGCAGCACAATCTTGAGGCATTTAAGGTTTGGGTAGCAACACAAAGCGATGATGATTTTAAACAAATTATCTACCGAGGCCAGCTCAATCGCATCGAAGTAGCGAAAGGGATCGGCTGCGGTAAATCTGCCCTTAACCAAAACCCTGCTCTCAAAGACGCACTCAAAGCATTAGAAGATGAGCTGCGTGATAGAAGCATTCTGCCACCTTTGACCAACTCAGCTAAGAAAAACGAAGGCAAACCAAAAGCCTATGACAATACCGCTAACCGCAAGCTACTCGACTCAAAACGAGTATCCTCATTAGAGGCTGAAAACATTGAATTAAAAGCCAAGGTAAAAGAGCTGGAAAAACGACTTGAGCGCTTTGGGGAGCTATCAGAGACCCTATCTGAAATGGGGTTGATGCCACGATGAATACTGTCCTACATGAAGATCAGATGCGCGTAACCAGCATTCCTTATCGCTCGACCAAGGTGGTGATATTCAGCGGTATACCGCTGGCGAAGGACTCTTACAAAATCAACAGTGGTAAGTATTACGTCACCATTAAAGCCGATCCTGATCGTATCCCTATTCAACCCATGTTAGGCCAACATTGGTCAGTCAAAGGCGCTCGCCAAATTAAAGCTGTTGAAACTGGCGATTATGTAATGCAGCAACACACGTATGAATCCCCCAAGCATATTGAATGCTCCCTGCCCGAAACAGGTGAGCAACTGATACGATTTATTGCTAAAGAAAATGACTTCAAAGGCATAGGGGAAAGCAAAGCCAGAGCGCTCTGGCAGCTCTTGGGGAAAGATTTCCATATCACCCTGAGAAATGACACCCCAGAGTCCAGAAAGCTTCTGACATCGATTCTGAGCGAAGATTCAGTAGAGGCACTCTTTAAAGGGTACGCCAAATATAAAAATCTGGCACATTGCAACTGGATGAGCGAGCACAACATCCCCGCCAGTGTGCAGCAACGGCTGCTCAAGCATCACGGTGAAGCCTCCATAGAGGTAATTAAGGATAATCCTTATGCTTTGATGGGTTTTGGTCTTTCGTTCAGTGCCATTGAAGATATTATCAAGGTAACGGATTTTAAGAGCGATGTTGCGAAGAATGACCCTAGAAGGCTCAGCGCTGCTCTGGAAATGGCGATTCGCAAGGAGATTGAAAAAGGTCACACCTATACCACTCATGCCAATGTGCGCCCTTACCTCAACAGGCTACTGAAAGACAAAACACTGGTCACTCAGGCGTTCCAATCAGGTCATAATAAAGCTCAGTACATTTTAAACCCCGACACAGGAACCTACCATCCAACTGCGCAACTTCTGATGGAAAGTGTCGTTGCCAAACGGCTAAATACACTGGTTCAGCGGAATGACTTGTTTGATGAAAACGCCAATGCTGCGTATTGCTCTGCGGCTGGCGAGCTTCCTTACGAATTAACTCCTAAGCAAATCGAAGCCGTAACAACGTGTCTGGATAATTCGGTAAGCTGTATTACGGGCGGTGCAGGAACAGGCAAGACAACGGTACTCAGAACGGCTCTCAGGGCTTACCATCAACTTGGATTTGAAATACACGCCGTTGCGCTCAGCGGTCGTGCTGCAATGAGACTTCATGAGTCCATCGGTTTTGTTACCTCAACCATTGCCAAATTGCTGCGTGAAGACCCCATAGAACCCAGTGTCGAGAAAACAAATCACCTACTAGTGGTTGATGAGGCAAGCATGATTGACTTGCCAACCATGTATCGTCTTGTTAATCACATTCACCCCTCTGTACGATTGATATTCACTGGCGATCCCGACCAACTTCCACCAATCGGCTGCGGCAAGGTGTTGGCAGACATCGTTGAAGCAAACACGGTGGCTAATACGAAGTTAGATATCGTCAAGAGACAGGATGGTTCAACGGGTATCCCCGAATACTCAAAGCTCATCAATCAAGGAGTGGTGCCTGATCGATTAAGTACGGGAGCAATACACTTTCACGAAACCAGTAAAACAGACATTGCCAAAGTCTGCTGTGAGCTTTACCAACAGTGTCCTGAAAATAGTCGCGTCATGGCTCCAACCAAGGCACTCGTATCAGAAATCAATAAACTCACCCAACAAGCCGTTAACCCAGATAGCACTAACCTTGAGTTCGAAATCAATGGTGATAAGTTCTTTTTACCACTTCGCATGAATGATGCCGTGTTATTCACGCAGAACCATTATGACAAAGGCATTCAGAACGGCTCACTTGGCACACTAACCAACGCTAAACCTTCTGGTGATAGTTACGGTGAAGTGACACTAGATACAGGTGAAAAGGTCGAGATTACACAATCTGTGCTCGATTGCATGGAGTTGGGTTACGCAATCACCCTACATAAAGCTCAAGGGTCACAGTTTCCACGTATCATCATCGCTCTACAAAAGGGCAGAATAGTCGATAGAGCATGGCTCTATACGGCAATTACAAGAGCAGAAAGCGAAATTCATATCGTTGGAAGTAGTGATAACATGAGGCAGATCACCGAGGTACCTAGTCACTCTCATAAGCGGAATAGCTACCTGAAAGAACTGTTGAGTTAGCAATTTCAAACTCGTTAATTAGATGGTACGCCCCACACCTACGCTAAACTCAGCATAGTCGATGAACATTTAGAGGTGCCATCATGTCAGCTATTAAAGTTATTGGTATAGATCTCGGTAAGTCTGTTTTCCATCTAATTGGCCACGACTACTCTGGCCGTGAAGTTTTCCGACACAAATTGACCCGAGCTAAGCTCATTCATTTTATCTCACAGCAAGAATCTACAACCATAGCAATGGAAGCGTGTTGTGGTGCGCATTGGTTGGCTCGAAAATGCCAAGAATATGCTCATAAGGTCAAGTTAATACCTGCACAGTATGTAAAGCCATACGTTAAGAGCCACAAGAACGATTTCATTGATGCTGATGCCATTGCCGAAGCTTCCATGAGACCTAATATGAGGTTTGTCTCTCCGAAAAGCGAACAAGCTCAAATTAGTACTGTGATTAGGAGAATCAGAACAGGATATATTCGCGAAAGAACCTCCTGTATGAATAGAATCGGGTCAATCTTGCTAGAGTTTGGCATTAGCTTCCCTCGCGGGCATGCCAATATGAAAATGCTGTTCCAGTGGTTAGCAGATAAAGAGGCTATAGTCCCACCACAGATCATTCTTGAGCTTCGTGACCAATTGGACTACTACAATCAACTAAACGAAAAGATTGTTGTTCAAGACCAAAAACTAGTCGAACTCAATAAAGAAAATGAACTATATCGCTTGCTTCAAACGATACCAGGCATAGGGCCTATGACAGCTTCGTGTTGCTTGTCTTCTGTCGGAGACCCAAAAGACTTTGCTAATGGGCGAAACTTTGCAGCATGGATAGGGTTAGTACCGTTTCAATATACAACGGGAGGAAAACCTCGATTGTTGGGTATATCGAAGCGAGGAAACAAAGAACTGAGAGAATTATTTGTTCATGCGGCTAGAGCTGTCATGTGGAGGGATAGCTCTGCGGAGCATTACTTCGGATCATGGCTTATTGATTTGAAGTGTAGAAAACCATTCAACGTTGCTGTTGTTGCATTGGCCAATAAATTGGCTCGCATAGCATGGTCAGTGATGAACTCTCACAAGGCGTTTGAATCAAAAGTATAACCAAAATTTGCATATGATAAATCAAGATGACAAAACGGTTAGACCACCAGATTGAAGACCTGAGGGGCAAAACAGCATTAAAAATGCTTTCTCGCTTATGAGGACAATCTGGCGCGGATCTCATCGTAGAGCTGGGGCTAATGTAAGTCTCAAGTAGACTCTGAATACATTAGCGCAAACCAACTCTGTTATTTTGCTTATTCACTTGCAAAACGGGGCGTACCATACATTTGCCCCAAACTTTGCTTGTGCCGGCTATCTATTTAACTCATATGAGACACAATTGACTTACTTTTGGTACTGTCGGTAATGTGTTTATGGGGACGCATGTATGAAGAAGGTATAATGTTACTGGTTGAGTTACTTACAACAGAACGTATACCTAGACCTTTAGTGAAACTACGCTTTCACATTTTGAACATTGATGGAGATATAGTTTCATTATGAGCTCACGTCGCAGAGCCGTGGTTTTTCCTAGACAGCAACGCATCCTCGAACAACTGGGTGAGAATATCGAGTTGGCGTTAAAGCGACGGCATATATCACAGGAGTTGTTACACCAACGAACGGCGATATCAAAACCGACATTACGAAGGATCATTAGAGGTGATTCAACAGTCTCTATTGGGCACTATATGATCGTTTTGTCAGTATTAGGCCTCGAAAATGACCTTGGTATGGTCGCCAGTGATCGTGAGCTAATTGGAAAACTAGAATCGATAGCGAAGCTTAAGAATAATTCAAAGACATGAAACATTGCTGTTTTAATTTCAAGCGAGTCTGCCCCATTTTTGCCCAAACTCTTCACAGATGGCGTTAAGACTAATGGTTTCTTGATAAGCTTTGGTAATGATTTTAGGCCCTAACTAGAAGTTGCTAGACTTGGGTAAAGAGCACATCATGGTGGACGAATGAACTACTTTGCACAGGCCCCCTTCTAGGTAATGTAAACCTGGAGGGTAAATGAAAAAACTAAAACGACAGTATCGAAGTTATGTCAAAGCGCAAGGGGATTATCTGTGGGATGTGTATCCTAGCGTACGCAGTGGAACTCACAAGCATTTTTCAACCAAGCAGGAGAAGAGCTACTATTTCCTCCATAAAGTTGAGTGTGGTGAATATCCTATCAAACTGCGAGCAGCTAGAGGAAGATCACTAGCTAACCCGTGGGATGATTACCCTGCACACGTATATGACGTTGCTAAGTGTTGGAAGCATAATTCGAAAAGACGTCACCAATACTACAAATGAACACCATCAAGCCTCGCCAATGCGAGGCTTATTTGTGTTCCGTCAGTTTGTTCATTAAAGCTTACTAACCCGTTAATTTGCCCACTTTCGAGTTAGACGCTCATTTCGCAGTGTGCGAATCGCAACCTGCGAAATGAACTTATTTCTCCCCTAAAGTGTTTATAAAATATGGATTTACGTGTCGAACACAAAGGAGCTAGCTTAGCTAAAGCACAGACACGACCATAACCACAAAAAGTAGCTCTATTACGCGCTACCAGTGATCAATAGTGGCAGATGTTGAGCTCTTTCAGTTCGGAATGCTTTTTCTAAAAAAAATGATAACTTTTGCAACCGAAATTAACCTTTATAAAACATAGGTTTAATAGGGTTTTCAGTGTCGGATTTTACGGTGAAATTGACAGATATTTCAGTAGGTTTGGAAGCTTTACTAAGCGGCTTTCCGACAGTCAACGTCATTCTCATTTTGCTGTTTTACGTGATAACTGTGATAACAAAGTTGTTTCGTAGGGGGCTAGCTTGGTTCTGCCCCATAACAAGCTAGAGCAGGAATGAGGCTATATTAAAGGTTCGTAATTTGACTTACTTTTCTTTATGCCTAGAGTTCTGACTATGTGGCCAAATTTACTAATCCACAACACATATACTTATGAAAATACACGGCCATTAAAAGAGAGTATCAGTAGATACTCTCTTCAGATTGATCTTACCTCTCTGAAGGGTGAGTCCAGTCAAAAGCCTTTAATGGGCCATCAACTGGTGTATGAGATAATGCATTGGTGAAATTTGAAATAAGTTTGCAAGCTAGGCCTGTCAACACTTCAAGCGCATGCCGCTCTGTGTATCCTACCGTTAGAAAGTTCTGCAACTTTTCATCACCTATATGACCACGATTATCTAGTAGCTCTTTAGTAAAGACATGCAACGCTTGTAGTTTGACATCAGGTAACTCATTTCCTTCCCGTAGTGCTTCAATAATGCTTTCTGGCATATTAGCTGATTTCATGATCCACGTATGACCAGGAACGCAATAGTGACAGTTGTTTTCAAAGTTTGATGTCATCAGAACCACTTGAGCTTCGAGTGGACTGAATAGTGTACTTTGCGTGAATAACTCATAAGTCTTCAAATAAGCTTGATAAGTTGCAGGAGCATCTGCTAGCACTTTATGTAAATTTGGAATTAAACCAAGTGATTTTTTAGATTGCTCCATCATTTGCTTTGATGCTTCTGGTGCTGTTTCAATATTGTGGTAGTTAAACATAATAATTCTCTCGGTTTATTATTTATTAATGGTGAAAACGTTGCGTAAGGCTTGAGTTAATCGTTCTTCGCTTGCTCTTAGTCGATAGTCTTCAGATTGATCTATCCATTGGATGACACCATGTTCATCAATTAAGATCGATGTTGGGATAGACATTGATTTGTATTCAAATGAAGTAGGAAATGGCAGCCCTAATACTGTTTTTGTTTTAGACGAGTCAGCCCCTAAAGCCTTGTGGTGTTCAACGCCGTATTGTTTAACTACTTTGAGTTCTGGGTCTGACAAAAGAAGAAGATCTAAACTATCTCGTTCGATGTGCATTTTTGCTTGTTCTGCCGTATCTCCCGACAACGCAACGACCTTAACTCCATATCGATCCAGAGTCGGTTTCATATCGTTAAACATTTTTAATTCAGCACTACAGTATGGACACCAAGCACCTCGGTAAAACTTAAGTAGAACACGTTGATTTTTTAGGTCATCAGTCGAATAAATCTCGTTGTCATATGTGGTTGATTCGAATTGTGGGAACTTATCTCCAATTGCAACCTCAATATCACCTAGAGGAGTATCTTTTTGACTGAATACCCAAATGAATTTACCACCAAGAAATATGGAAAAGCTGGACATTAAGACAACGAAAACAAAGCTCCAATGCATATTTATAATCCCACTGATAATTGCACCTAGCCCCAAAAGGACACCTGCGGCAAGTGCTAGCATAAGGATGATAGGATTTTTGGGCGGCTTGTTCTTTTTTACTTTTAGAAAGTAATGCAAACTTCCAATCACCGTTGTGGAAAATCCAAGTAGTGATAGTGCTATAGCTGAATACATCGTTTGTTCCTCATTGTTTTGCTTAATTGTACTAGTTAGTACAT
>NZ_JBFRKI010000012.1:261584-338763 GCF_041469245.1 Vibrio sp. 10N.286.51.B11
ATGTACTAACTAGTACAATAGGTGTCAATAAGAATTTTATGTAGTTGTATAGATAAATGGCAAAGAAAAGACAGTTTGACGAGATAGAAGTGCTTGGAGTTATGGCCAAATATTTTTGGCAGCATGGTTATGCGTCGACTAAGGTGGATCAATTATCGACCGTTACAGGATTAACGAAAACCAGTATTTACAACGCGTTTGGCAACAAAGAAACCGTGTTTAAATGTATAGTAGATTTCTATGTTGAGCATCACATGTCTGTGGTACTCAAGAAACTCGACTCAAATAAATCAATATCAGAGAATCTTCAATATTTATTTGATAGTGAGTTCTTAAATCCAGAGAATGATCTACTCACTTACGGCTGCTTAATTACAAACAGTATTGTTGAATTAAAATCAAACGAACCAGCCCTCTATGAGTATGTTATTAAGAAGTTTGAACAAGGTCGTATTGCAACACTGGCATTTTTTACTCAATATGAGAAAACAGAACGACTTATTGATGGTATAGATGCAGAGCATTTGACCGACTATTTCCTTACGTTTCGTCAAGGACTAAAAGTTCAATCAAGAGGGCAAAGACCACATGAATCTCTCGCTCGATCTATACATGCATTCATGCTTGTATTGAGTACATTTGAAAAATAGATTATGCGTAGACTATTCTCGAGCTTTAGCTTTGTTGTCGAGTTTTAGATGTCTAATGATTATGAGTGCAGCACCGTAGCAACACGATTCTAGTTGAGCCAATTAGTTAATCGAGCAGGTAGACTGCTTTATCCTTATCGCAATACTATTGAATGGTGCCTTTAAATGAAAACAATAAAATATAATGGACGTATTGTTTTTCAAAAACAAGATATACCCAGTTTCAAACGTATGCCGCGCGTATTTGTAGACAGTGAAGCGTGTTTTGCGTTTGTCACAAATGGCGATTTTAACGTCAGGGAACAGACAGAATCTGCTTCATTGAACAAAAACTGCGGAATACTGGCAAAATGCACCAACTACTTTTATGAAAACACTAGCTATCATAATGATGAAGGTGCAGGTGAAGCGATTGGTATCCTTCTCTATCCTGAAATATTTCAGTCACTGTTTAACTTTGATATTAGCCAGTCAAAATACAGGGTCGATTATAATATTTTGCAGGTTGAAGTGGACAAATTGCTAGAGCACTATCGTGATAGCATCAGTATATTGCTGGATTCTCCAGAGTTGGCGGATGATTTGCTTATCGAGAGCAAACTACGTGAATTTGTCATTCTTATGGCGAAAAGAACCAGCGCACCTTCTGAACTCGATTTTCTTGCTTCTATGTTTAAACCTAACTTTGCCAAATTTGAAGATATTATCCAAAGTAATCTGTATGCGGATCTGAGTGTGGATGAGTTGGCAGCATTGTGTCATATGAGTGTTTCTACTTTTAAACGTAAGTTTAAAGAGGTGTATTCAGAACCCCCAATAAAATACATTACCAAATTAAAAATCAACAAAGCTAAAGTGTTACTGAAAGATAATAGCTTACGTATCTCCGACATCGTTTTTGAAACAGGTTTCGAGTCGATTTCCACGTTTAACCGTGCCTTTAAAGGACAAACAGGTCTATCCCCTTCTCAATTTCGTTTAACCTGACACCAACGCATTTTAACCTTTCCATTCAGGTTGGCTCGTTTGAACTAATGTGAGCAATTTTTGAACTTTTATGGAGAGCCCTGTACCTCCAAATTCCATATAGTTACCCCATCAACTAAACACAGAGAAAGGTAACGAATTATGGGTATCAGCTTTAAAGAAAAATATGGTGATTGGGCACTTATCACAGGGGCAACATCAGGCATTGGCGCAGAAATGGCAAGCCAGATTGCAGCAAAAGGATTGAACATTGTTTTGGTCGCTCGTCGAGAAAAAGAGCTTGAAGAGCAAGCTACGTTGCTTACTGAACGCTACGGAATTAAAGCAACGACCGTTTCTGCTGACTTAAGTACGTCAGAAGGCGTCGAAAAAGTTAAGCAAATTGACAAAAGTATTGGGCTACTTGTACTAGCCGCTGGTATTGAAGTTAATGGTTCGTTTGCTAAATCATCTCTAGAGCAAGAGTTGAAGATGATACAGCTTAACGTTACCTCTGTATTGCAACTGACTCACCACTTTACACCAGCGATGATCGAAAGAAAAAGAGGCGGCATTTTAATGGTATCAAGTCTTTCTGGTCATATGGTTTCCCCATATTTTTCAAATTATGCAGGTACCAAAGCCTATGTTCTTCAGCTAGGTGCATCTCTTCATGGCGAACTTAAACCCAAAGGTATTGATGTAACGGTTCTTTCTCCTGGGTTAACAACTACACCGATGACTGCTGATAATGGTGTTGACTGGTCAAAACTACCAATGGTTGCAAAAGATCCAGCGGAAGTAGCAGAAATAGCTATCAATGGTTTGGGTAGAAAAGCAGTTGTGGTTCCAGGTAAACGTAATCGAATGACCGCTATTCTTTCTGGGATCATCTCCCACCAAAAGCAGGCAATAATGGGTGAATCAATGATTGGAAAAGCAATGCCCAAGAACAAAATGTAACCCCCAACAGTTTAAAACTTTAGTGAAAGAAAAAGGGAAAAAGGGAAAAAGCAATGATTAAAGTATACGTAATATACCCAAATAACGATGATGTGATTTTTGATTTTGATTACTACTGCAACAAACATGTTCCTATGATAGGAGAGCTTCTGGGAGACGCACTAAAAGGGGCGACAGTAGATGCAGGGCTAACAAGTGTTGTTCCTGGTGAAGCAGCGGCATATGTGGCGATTAGTACAATTTCATTTGAATCTATAGAGTCATTTCAAACGGCATTTGGCCCAAATGCAGAGAAGATAAAAGCTGATGTACCGAACTTCACTAATACCGTTCCAACAATTCAGCTTTGTGAGCAAAAAATATAGAACCGCAACTCTCTACGGTGAAAATGAGCAGGATACCGAATAATAAACAATTTGGATTCTGCTTAGTGTTATTTAATGAAATAAAATTGAAACTAAACGCTTGATAAAAAGAGTTAAATATGAATAAGAAAATCAAATTGGATATAGTGTCAGATGTGATTTGTCCTTGGTGTATTATCGGTTATAAGCGTTTAAATACCGCGATAAAAGAGCTTGGTATAGAAGATCGCATTGAGATTGAGTGGCAACCTTTTCAGTTAAATCCAGATATGCCGCTTGAAGGTGAAGACCTACGTGCCCACCTTAAAAGGAAGTACGGTACTACATTAGAAGATAGCATTCGTTTCAGAAAAGAGATGACAGAGCTTGGAGAAGACGTTGGATTTAAATTCGACTACTTTGACGGGCTAAAAGCTGTAAATACCCTTGATGCTCATATTCTTCTGGAGCATGCAAAAAGTGTAGGCAAGCAAACCGAGCTTAAAAACCGGTTATTTGCTTCGTTTTATAGCGAGCAAAAAGATATATCCAGCAAGAGTACCCTCGAGCAAGAGTTGCAAAGTCTTGGTATTAATGTTGACGAAGCAATGCAATGCCTAGATGATGATGATATTCGAAGTCATGTCCAGTCGCTGGAACAACAATGGAAACAAGCGGGTATATCAGGTGTTCCAACGGTTGTATTCAATCGCGAGAGCGCTATTTCTGGAGCCCAATCAGTGGATACTTATAAGCAAGTATTAACTGAATTAGCTAAAGTGTAATTCCTGCATCCCTCTAAAACGGACTTTTGCAATATTGTGGCGGTCTGAAAAAGGCAACGGTCTATATGAAAAATAGAGAGCTTGAAGTCTACCTTCATCATCATATACCAGTATCAAAGTCTCTCGGTATCGGTGTGAATACTTGTAGCAGCAAAAATATCGAGATTACTGCACCATTGAGAGTGAATACAAACCACATGAATACGGTGTTTGGCGGCAGCTTATCTGTTGTTGGTATTTTGGCAGGTTGGTCTTTAGTTTATGCCCAGTTAGAGGGTAAAAAACATCAAATTGTTATTCAAGAAAATAGCATTCGATACCTGAAGCCCGCCAACAAAGATGTAACAGCAGTATGTAAATATGACAACCTTACGGCGTGGTCTCGGTTTCATCGTGCGTTTCAACGCAAGGGAAAAGGGCGTGTTCAAATAGCCTGCAATCTATTTTGTGCGGATGAGTTGGTTGCTACTTTTGAGGGAGTATACGTCGTTTTTAATAAAGAGTAATTAGGTCAAAATGCAAAGAAAACTAAAACTTACGCAACCAATCCAGTTTGTCACGCCCGAACTT
This sequence comes from Vibrio sp. 10N.286.51.B11, assembly GCF_041469245.1. Lineage (NCBI taxonomy): Bacteria > Pseudomonadati > Pseudomonadota > Gammaproteobacteria > Vibrionales > Vibrionaceae > Vibrio > Vibrio sp. 10N.286.51.B11. The sequence continues at coordinate 265,863 of NZ_JBFRKI010000012.1, forward strand.
TTCAATTTCTTCCCAACCTTGACTTCCTGCAATCACAACGCTAGTGGTAAGGAACAGAATATCAAAGAGTTTATTTACAACTCATCCTGATTGGCGTGTATCTTCAATGGCTACAAAGTACTTGAATAAATTGAGCTCAGACATGGTTGACTTGGTTTGTTATCAAAAAGAAGTATAAGATAAAAAACTTAGCTCAAGGTAAAGCTTGGTGATCTTGCCCTGTACTCTACGGCTACCGCTCACCGCTCGTTTTGTAGATAAAGAGGGCAAAACTAATTATAGATCTTTGATAATTTGGGATATTTTTTCTAATCAATATTAGTCGACTTAGACAGAGTACTCTAAATGATTCCTGTCCAAAAACGAGTTACGAAGCTCTTTTGTGAGTGATACCGATGGTCAAGAAAAATCATAAACGCCTAGCGACTAGCGAGCCGTGCGAGCGTCAGGAGTGGCTTTATTATTTTACTTTACCATCATTCCCCTAGATACCCTTTTAGCAGGGTGATGGTTCACGCAGTGAGGCCATCGCCTTGCCAAGACTTTGGGTAAAGTCAACTAGAGTGTATTTGATTAATTTGTTACTATTTTTGTAAAGGATATTGGGGATGATTTTGTCGAGTTTAGTCTTATAAAATCATCACCTTTACAAATTAAAGGGTATTTGTAATGTATTTTTACCGTTGATGGCACTTACACCCCTTACAATAACTAGATAGTCACTCACTCACCCACCGAGTAAAGATGATTTTTAGTTCATATAAAGTGAATTCAAAGAAAAGAGCGAAGATTAGTCTTTCCGTTCACAACGATTAATCAATACGGCAGCGCTTAAAGCGCTGCTTTTTTATTGCCACTCTCTAGAATCCGCCTCTACATAAGTTTTCACTTCTAATTCTGCGCTCCCAAGACAACAGGCATAAAAAATCCCGCCTTTTATGGCGGGATTCAATTATTTAGCTAAGAAGTCTGTCTTAGATAAACTCCACTTTAGTCACTTCTTTGATAGCAGATAGAACAAATGTTGGTACTGCTGCAATGAAGATTAACGATATTAAGTGATTAAACTCTAGCGCTTCTGTGCTGAATACCAACTGACCGAAGCTTGTGTACACAACACTTAAAGACAAGATAGCCGATACTGCCACCGCACCAAGTAGGTAGTGGTTAGTGAACGGATTCTTACGATAAATCGTTGTAAACGTACGTGCATCGAACAAGCTCCAAAGTTGAGCAAAGATCAGTGTTAAAAACGCAACGGTTTGTGCGTATTGAGCACTGTAACCACCGTCGAGTGCGTAAGAGAATGTCACAAAACTTAGACCACCTAATGCGAGACCACGAGTTAGGATACGAGCGCCTAGACCATTAGAGAAGAAGCCTTGGTCACGTTTGCCTGGCTTACGCTCCATGAGATCTTTCTCTTCTGGCTCAACACCGAGTGCGAGTGCTGGTAGACCATCAGAAACGAGGTTAACCCATAAAATCATTAGTGGAGTTAGCGGAAGTACTACATCTGGTCCCATGAGTAGGAATGCAAATAGGATTACCGAAACCTCACCCACGTTCGCTGTAAGTGCTTGGCGGATAAACTTACGTAGGTTATCGAAAATTTGACGACCCTGACGTACCGCCTTCACGATAGTACTGAAGTTGTCATCCAACAGGATAAGGTCACCTGAGTCTTTCGCAACAGACGTACCTGTAATACCCATCGCAACACCAATGTCTGCACGACGCAGTGCTGGCGCATCGTTCACGCCGTCACCGGTCATAGAGGCAACTTCATTGTTCTCTTGCTGCGCTTTTACGATACGCAGCTTGTGCTCTGGAGTAACACGGGCAAATACTGCAACCTGAGAACAGATAGACAACAGCTTCTCGTCATCCATTTGGTCAAGCTCAGCACCCGTTACCACTAGATCGTCTTCGCTACGGATGATTCCGATTTCACGAGCAATCGCTGCTGCCGTGACTGCGTGGTCACCGGTAATCATTACCGTACGAACACCAGCGCTATAACAGCTATTTACTGCATCGCGTACTTCTGGGCGTGGTGGATCCATGATGCCATAGATACCCAGGATGCTGACGTCTTTTTCAAGCTCAGGGAAATCTAACTCAAGCTCTTCTTCTTTTAATTCACGGAAACCAACGGCAAGTGTACGCAGAGCATCACCACCAAAGGTTTGGATTGCCGCTTCAAAGTTTAAATGAAGCTCTTGAGACGGTGCGGTATCGAGAGCCAAGTTGCCTGAAACTTCACAGCCAACCGTTGGTACGAAACCACCGTCAACCATGAAGCTGGTTGATTTACCAAGAACAACATCTGGCGCACCTTTCAATGCTAGGAAGTGCTTACCTTGTGGGTCACGAACGATAACAGAAGCCATCTTACGACCAGAATCGAACGGGAACTTCTTAACGATTGAGTAGCCACCCGTTGATAGCATTTCATCTTGTTTAAGACCTGCTTTTGCAGCTGCAACAATTAGTGCACCTTCTGTCGGGTTGCCACGAACCGTCCATTTACCATCAGCATTTACATATTCAGCATCGTTACAAAGCGTTGCAACAACAAGACCTTTCATCATTGCAGGGCTGTTTGTCGCTTCGACATTGTGACCTTTGGTAATGAATTCACCCTTAGGATCAAAACCTTTACCTGACACATCCCAGTAACGACCAGACACATCGTACGCTTTCATCACCTGCATTTGGTTTTGTGTTAGCGTACCGGTTTTATCTGAACAGATAACGGTTGTAGAACCAAGCGTTTCGATTGCTGCTAGCTGTTTAGCCAAAGCATTATTCTTAACCATCTTAGTCGAGCCCATCGTTAATACGATAGTAACCACCGTTGGTAAACCTTCAGGAATAGCGGCAACCGATAAAGAGATACCTGTTGTTAGGATTTCTAACCATGGCATACCGTGGTAAACACCGATAGCACAAACAATAGCAACAACCACAAGAGCAACAACCAATAATGCGAGTGCGATGGTGTCCATACGCTCTTGCATTGGTGTTTTCGTCTCTTCCGTTTGGTTCATCATATCAGCGATGTGACCAACTTCAGTTTGCATACCTGTGCTTGTTACCACAGCAAGGCCTGTACCTGTAGTCACGATTGTTGTCATGAAGCCCATGTTTTTCTGATCGCCAAGACCAAGGGTCTCATCTTCAAGGCGTTCAGACTGCTTATTCACTGGCTCAGATTCACCGGTCAGTGCAGCCTCATCTACCGTCAGACGGTTTGACTCAAGAATACGAACATCAGAAGGCAGAATATCGCCAGTATTAATTTTGATGATGTCACCAGGAACGAGGGTTTTAGCTGGAACACTGATCCATTTACCATCGCGCATCACTTCGGCTTCTGGAGCTGCCATTTCTTTTAGCGCTTCCATCCCTTTCTGAGCTTTAAATTCTTGCCAGAACGCGATACCAGTATTGATAAGGATAATCACTGCAATAGCAATAGCATCAATCGCGTGGCCAGTAGACCAAGAAACGATTGCACCAACAGCTAGAATAAAAATCAGTGGGTTTTTATATTGATGAATATACAGTTCCCACGCAGAAGCTGACTCTTGTGCAGTCAGTTCGTTAGTGCCGTGCTTCTCTAAGCGTGCATCCGCTTCAGAAGTTAATAAACCTGTCGTTTGATCTGCGTTCAGTTCGTTTAAAACATCTGAACTTTGTTGTGTAAACCATTTACTCGTCATTTGAGTACTCCACATCAATGCCTCACGCCGAGGCTAATGTAATAAAATAATACTTATTCTTATGTGATAGAAAAATCGCACAAATCAAAAGTGAATATTTAGTCGATTTGGTGCGCTTGAAAAACTATATAGTAAGGATTGTCTATTTAGCAAAGATCGCAAAAGATACACTTGATACACACTTGACAACTACTTTGAAAACACAACCACATCAAACATCAAACATAAAACAAACAATACAAGCCCAAACTATTGTTTAAAAAAGATAAGCACAAAAAATAGACACCCTTTGCACTTTCGTAAAAACCATTGGTTATCGGCGTATTTTATCGAAAATTCCTTAATAACGAAGTAAAACATCGGAATAACCTTTCTATAAACAGGGAGATGTTGGCGTAATCATAAATTGATAAAATGGAAAGTTAGATGCCAATTGTAAAAACGAAAGGAAATCAGCAACAAGATGGAGATATAAGTCACAATTCAACAACCAAGGCCATTCTTGGCCATTACAAAAAAGACCAACACTCAAACTTACTATTTATGCAAAACTGCGAATTAAGCGCTAGTGACTGACAAATTAATAAGGCCGTCGCTCTTTAATTTCTTGTAATACAAATAAGAAAAAAGGTAGAGGGGGAGAGTAAGATAGATGATGAGAATAAGAAAATATGACCAAACTCATCATCTCTTTGGTGTTGCTTATGAGCTTGCTCATATATAGTGCTATAAAAGAAACAACCAATAACAAGCTAGGAGCAAATCATGTCAAACGGTCGTATTTTACACACCATGCTACGCGTGGGTGATCTAGACAAGTCTATCGAGTTCTACACCAATGTAATGGGCATGCAGCTATTACGTAAGAACGAAAACAAAGAGTACGAATACACACTGGCTTTCGTTGGCTTTGGCGACGAATCTCAAGGCGCAGTGATTGAGCTGACTTACAACTGGGGCACCACGGAATACGATCTTGGCTCTGCTTTTGGTCACGTTGCTATCGGTGTTGATGACATCTACACAACGTGTGATGCGATTAAAGCAGCTGGCGGCAACGTAACGCGAGAAGCGGGTCCGGTTAAAGGCGGCTCTACACACATTGCGTTCGTGAAAGATCCTGATGGCTACATGATTGAGCTGATTCAGAACAAACAAGCAAGCGCAGGTCTAGAAGGTTAATTCCTTAACCTCTTTGAGAAGTTGGGTTTGAACGCCTGAAGAAATGAAAAACGAAGCGAGCACTATGCTCGCTTCTTTTTTATCACTCTCACCATAATCGATATTCTTTACCAATTATTCTTAACAATCTCATTGATGAAACTTTACATGATAATGATTATCATTTAAATTAACCACCTATTGATTAGTGAGGTAATACAATGATTAGCGAATGGGAAAAACACACGTTACTTGCCGATACTGCATTGCAGCTCGACGATCCTGTACGAAGTATTCTTCATTATCAGCAGGCTTTGAACTTAAGTGAAGAAATTACAAAACGCACCGATATTCAAGCCGATGAACGCTTACTGATCTCGGTGATTTCTTGCCACAATCTTGCTCAATTCTGGCGTTGGGCTGGCGACACTGAATACGAGCTCAAGTATCTTCAACTGGCTTCTGAAAAGGTACTCACACTGATCCCTCAGTGCCCTAATACTCAATGTTCAAGCTTTATCGATTCTATTGGTTGCTGTAAGAAAGCGCTGATCGATTTCATGAAACGCCACCCAAACCCTAAAATTGCCTCTATGGTGGAAAAGATCGATACCGCGACCAACTGTGAAATGATCGCCCGCTTCCGCTTGAATTAAACAAGTTCCGTTAAAACAACGACTCCAAATTTAAAACATAAAAAAGCCCGTCATCAAGACGGGCTTTGTCATTTCAAAACAAGCTGTTGTTTAGCTTAAACCTGTGTGCGACCTAAAGAGATCACAACACGTCGGTTCTTATCTTTACCAATTGGCGAGTTATTGTCCGCAATCGGACGACGCTTGCCATAGCCTTGCACTTGGATACGATCTTCTGGCAGGCCTAGAGATTTGAAGTACTCTCTTAACGATTCTGCTCTGCGCTCTGAAAGGTTTTGGCTAATCCCTTTGCTGTCGACAGAGTCGGTGTACGTTGCCACCAGCACAAGGTCGATGTCTTGGTTATAGCGAACGTAATCGGCAATCTGGCTCAGCCTTTTGCGCGACGACTTGTTCAGCTGGTCGCTGTTGCGGTCGTAATGCAAAATAGTGAAAGAGATATCTTCAAAGCTGTAAGGCAGCAGGTTAGCAACACAGTCACTGAACACATTGTATTTTTCTTGGAACAACACCGACGACAACGACACTTCGATACGTTGATCTCGGCTCTGCCACTCTTGGTAGCTGAATGTCGGATAACGCCCTTTCTCCAACTCACTCAAGATGCCCCAAGCTGTTTGACCACCGACATAGCCATCAAATTGTTGAAAGAACTTAATGGTTGTCATGCGATCAGCACTTTCACCCGGACGCCAAGGTGGCGGCATCGAAATCAAGCTGACATTACGCGTAGCACCCATTGGGCGACGCATTTTAAGCTCAAAGTCCAAAATGATTTTTTTACTCGCGCGAGATGAGAACTCAGCATCACCAAAGTTTGGAATTGGGTGAACCAAGCGACATTCTAGTGGCGTGTTGGCCACCATCTCCCATGTCGACTGTTGAGGAGATGCTCCGTAACGCTTTTCTTGTGCCATGACCGATGACGACACAAGTAGCGAAAATAGCATTGAACCTGTTATGAGTTGTTTCTTCATAAAGTGGAGTATCTCTTAAGCAATTCGTTTAACAATGCAGCCAATTGCCGCATTTTTCTCTCACGTTCAAACATGCAATTATCAAGCCGTAATGGGTTAGGTAATTTATGATTTATTGCCCTTCCCTAGTTTTTATCACTGCTATTATCTGCAATAATGCAGCCTTAATCACACTTATTTGGGCTAACATGACTGTAGAAAACGAAGCTCTGACCCTAAAAAAACGCTTTCGCGGCTATTTTCCAGTGGTCATCGACGTGGAAACCGCAGGGTTTAACGCTGAAACCGATGCATTATTAGAAATCTGTGCCATTACATTAAAAATGGATGAGAACGGAGATCTGCACCCTGCATCAACGCTTCATTTTCACATTGAGCCTTTTGAAGGCGCAAATATAGAGCAGGCAGCATTAGACTTTAACGGAATTAAAGACCCATTTAGCCCATTACGTGGTGCTGTGTCGGAACAAGAAGCCCTTAAAGAAATCTACAAGCTAGTGAGAAAAGAACAAAAAGCTTCAGATTGCAGTCGCGCAATCATGGTTGCTCACAACGCTACATTCGATTTGAACTTCGTTAATGCGGCAAGTGAGCGCTGTAAGCTTAAACGCGTCCCTTTCCATCCATTTGCTACTTTTGACACTGCAGCTCTTAGTGGTCTTGCCTACGGTCAAACCGTTTTGGCTAAAGCTTGCCGCACTGCAGGGATGGAATTTGACAACAAAGAAGCACACTCTGCTTTGTATGATACGCAAAAAACCACAGAGTTATTTTGCGGCATTGTAAACAAATGGAAAGCCCTTGGTGGTTGGCCTCTTGTTGACGAAGAATAAAAAATAGAGTCGGTAAACGTTTTTTCGTATTGCCTTCATAAAAAACACAACATCCCGAGAATAATATGAATCCTGTTGTAATTTCAGTTTGCATCATGCTTGTTTTAGCTTTGATGCGTGTAAACGTAGTCGTTGCTCTGACGTTCAGTGCAATTATCGGTGGCGTAGCCTCTGGTATGAGCTTGAACGACGCAGTCGCGGCTTTCGAAAGTGGATTAGGCGGCGGTGCAACGATTGCACTTAGCTACGCTATGCTTGGTACATTCGCTGTTGCTATCTCACGTTCTGGTATCACAGATCTCCTTGCTCAAAGTGTTATCAAACGCATTCACGGCAAAGAGAACAGTGCGGCATCGACTGGTCTTAAATACGGCATGCTTGCGTCGTTGATCTTAGTGACCATGTCTTCGCAAAACGTGATTCCAGTACATATCGCCTTCATCCCAATCTTAATCCCACCTCTACTAGGCGTATTCGCAAAAATGAACCTAGACCGCCGTCTAGTTGCGTGTGTACTTACTTTTGGTCTGATTACACCTTACATGGTGCTACCGATTGGTTTTGGTGGCATCTTCCTAAACAACATTCTGCTTAAAAACCTTCACGACAATGGTCTTGAAAACGTAGTAGCAAGCCAAGTGCCAATGGCGATGTTGTTACCCGCTGCGGGCATGATCTTCGGTCTTCTTACTGCAGTATTCTTTACTTACCGTAAGCCTCGCCAATACAAAGAAACCTCTCACACTGTTGTTTCAACAGAAGTGAAAGAGATCAACAAGAAGCACATCCTAGTAGCAGCAGCTGGTATCGTAGCAGCGCTAACAGTTCAACTATCGACTGGCTCTATGATCATCGGTGCTCTAGCGGGTTTCATGGTATTTACCTTCGGTGGCGTTATTGCTTGGAAAGAGACACAAGATGTCTTCACCAAGGGCGTTCACATGATGGCAATGATCGGTTTCATCATGATTGCAGCAGCAGGTTTCGCGGCAGTTATGAAGCAAACAGGTGGCGTTGAATCTTTGGTTGAAGCACTTTCAACAAGCATCGGCGACAACAAGCCTCTAGCAGCACTACTTATGCTAATTGTTGGTCTATTGGTTACTATGGGCATTGGTTCTTCGTTCTCTACGATTCCAATCCTTGCAACTATCTACGTTCCACTAGCAGCAGCATTTGGCTTCTCGCCAATGGCAACAATCGCTCTAGTAGGTACAGCTGCTGCACTTGGTGATGCGGGCTCTCCGGCTTCTGACTCAACATTAGGTCCAACGTCTGGTCTAAATGCTGATGGTCAACACGAGCACGTATGGGAAACCGTAGTACCGACGTTCCTGCACTACAACATCCCACTGATCGTATTCGGTTGGATTGCAGCCATGGTTCTGTAATTAGGTTCTGTAGTTAAACAGTCCTACGCTCACTTTTATAAAGACCGCCTCGTGCGGTCTTTTTTGTCTCTGAGATTCATTCTACTCTTCCTTCCGCTCACTCTCATTGAACTAGCGACACCAAACAAAAAAGGCTTACTCTGATGAGTAAGCCTTAGAAATCATTGCGAATACAGATGACTCTCGCTGAATTACGCAGCGGGAGCATTACTCACTAAAATTTCGCGAATAGACTTAAGCGTCGCTTCCGTTGAATGATAATCCAATTCAACTTCACTAAAGATGCCGTTCACTTCAAGCATTAAGGTCGGGTAAGAAAATACACCCATCGCTTCTTTAAAGCCTAGCTGGTCATCTAACTCACTTTCCAATAACTTGCTAGAAAGGTCATTTTCAAACTGTTGAACATTCATACCTAGCTCTTCAGCCAACTGCAAATGTGTGTCTTGGCTATGTGGCAACATCGCACGAAGGTAGTAAGCATGTTGAATCGCTTCAAGCATCGCTTCGTAGTGGTCTTGAAAACCTGCAGCAATCACGGCACGGCACGCAGGGTAAGTACTGCGAACAGGTTGGCACTCTGTCCAAAAATCATGGTTAAACTCAGTACCCAACTTAGCTTCGATCTGCTTCCAAATCGCTTGCAGCTTGCCTTTCATCTCTTCTGACATTGGCTCATCAGAATCCGGGGCCAAACCACCCACTACATAGTTAAACTCAATGCTCGCAGGCAATTGTTGTTTCAATAACTCAAGTGTTGGCTTGTAACCCCAACACCAGCTGCACATTGGATCATGCACATAATGAAGTTTTACGTTCATTGTTCATTCCTTATCGAGTCAATGATTCGATCAATTCAAACAAAAAAGGAGCCTGATTAAGGCCCCTCATTTTAACTATTCAGCGCAAAGGCTAGAACTTATTCAGCGTCATCGCCAGCAACTTTAGCCGCTGCTTCTTTGATGATTGGCTGAAGTTCGCCTTTTTGGAACATCTCAAGAATGATGTCACAACCACCGATTAGCTCACCTTCAACCCAAAGTTGTGGGAAAGTTGGCCACTGTGCGTAAGCAGGAAGCTCTGCACGGATATCAGGGTTTTGTAGGATATCTACGTAAGCAAATTTTTCGCCACATGCCATTAGAGCTTGAGACGCTTGAGAAGAGAAACCACAGCTAGGTAGCTTAGGAGAACCTTTCATGTACAGTAGAATAGTGTTTTCTTCAATTTGCTGTTTGATTTTATCGATAGTTTCCATTGCTTCCTCGTTAATGGATTACGGCTTTTATTGCCTTTATTCTACCCCAAACTAAAAGAATAAAAACCATATAAAAAAAGCGGTTAACAAGCTAAGCTAACAATTCACACAAAAGTAATGAAATAAGCTTTTAATAAAGTAAAAACTTGCTAAACTATATCGCAAGTCAGCAAATTGACCATGGTTGGCAGTATAGCGAGCCATGAATAATAATATCACTGGAAGCAATCGAAAGAGTTAACTCTTTCATATCAATGGAGAATTGAGCAATGGCATTTGAACTACCGGCTCTTCCTTACGCGAAAGACGCGCTAGAACCACACATCTCAGCAGAAACGCTAGATTTCCACCACGGTAAGCACCACAACACTTACGTTGTTAAGCTAAACGGCCTTATCCCAGGTACTGAGTTTGAAGGCAAAACACTAGAAGAGATCGTTAAGACTTCTACTGGTGGTGTTTTCAATAACGCTGCTCAAATCTGGAACCACACGTTCTACTGGCACTGTCTTGCTCCTAAAGCGGGCGGCGAACCAACTGGCGCTGTTGCAGAAGCTATCAACGCTGCATTCGGTTCTTTCGAAGAATTCAAAGCGAAATTCACTGATTCAGCAATCAACAACTTCGGTTCTTCTTGGACTTGGTTAGTTAAGAAAGCTGACGGTTCTCTAGACATCGTTAACACTTCTAACGCTGCTACTCCTCTAACAGAAGAAGGTGTTACTCCACTTCTAACTGTTGACCTATGGGAACACGCTTACTACATCGATTTCCGCAATGTTCGCCCTGACTACATGGCTGCATTCTGGAACCTAGTAAACTGGTCTTTCGTAGAAGAGAACCTAGCTAAGTAATTATTGCTTACGCTGCGCTATTTATAGCGAGTTATCTATTGAAAGCTCATGCCTCGGCGTGAGCTTTTTTGTATCTGTCGTGTTCCACAAAATCTAAACATTTCGTAATAAACCCGCCAATAGCGCTTACTTCTCGAACTATTGATAGCCTTCTTCCCAACCCTACATAAATTCTCTATTTGCCTGTAATTAAACACTAAAGTTTGCCGACTCCATGCCGTTAAAGGTGTATCCAATGAGAGGCGACATGCAAATACATACTTTAGACAAAGCAGGAATCATCAACGAACTGAAGTTCGGCATCGGGATCAGCCAAGCGGTTGAGCAAGGTCGCCGTGCAGATTTCGCGTTGCTGTTATCTATGTTTTCTAATGATGTCCGTGATTGCACGCCAATTGACACCATTGAAATCACAGAGACAAATGAAGATCGCCTGCGCAAACAATTTGGCATAGCAGAACCTCAACAACTGCGTTCAAACCAGTCTTCATATGAGATTTCAGCTCAGCAATCTAATCATTTTCATCAAGCTAGCCTTGCCAGCGCCAAGCTCAGCCATTACTTGAAACCTGAAGCGCTTGCCTTCATGCCTGAAGATACAGCCGACTTACCCGAAGAGGTTTACCAAAACCTTTCTGGTCATGACCGACGCAAACTCGCAAACAAGCATTTACCTGATTTGCCACATGCCACGCTCTACAATGAGCTAACCACCGCGCAACGTCAGTATCAAATTCAAGCTCAAGTATAGCGGTCGCCTACCTTTCCCTTTTTCGCTGTCTATCCATAGCTCTTCTTCGACTAACTCGCACACTTCAAAGTATTCACACGAATGATATGAACCACTAGCCTTAGGCAACCTAAAAACACCTGATGTCGGTTACCGCTTGAAGTTACTACAAAATGTGACGTGCCACTAAGTTCATAAAAACTTATTAATTGGCACACCTTAGTTTGAACCAATTCACACCCGTTGTATAAATTTTAACCCATCCTTATCCGACATGGACGATTTGTTTAGGTACTGGGATGGAAATAAAAAGCTCAATCATATTGGTGACATCTGCCGGCTCGCGACTGGGGGGGGCGATTGCGAACCACTTTGTTAACCTTGGAGCCACCGTCATCCTTTGTGATAAAGACACGGAAGCACTTAAAGCGACGTATCTACAGTGTGCCCGGTTTTCTGACTCTGTTTACCACTACACGCTCAAAGGCAATGACAGCCAAGCGATTCTCAGCGTATATGATTTTATTCAAACCACCTTCAACACGACACCCGATGTGCTGGTCAATAACTGGATAAGCTCCCCAATGCCTAGCCTAATTGGCGATCAGCCTGTGAGCAGCTTTATTAATGATCTCTCATCGATGGCATCGACCCTGTTCGCATTTGGGCAAATCAGTGCTGAGAGATTGCGAGAGGAAGATAAGGAAGGCGTGATTGTTAATGTGATATCTCATGATGACTTTCACGATGTGTCTGGCTTAGAGAGCGCAAACTCAATGATCACTGGCTTTACCCATAGTTGGGCGAAAGAGCTGACTCCCTTTGGCATTCGAGTGGGTGGCGTTGTTCCCGCCGTTCATAACTCCGATGGCAAGCTCAACCGATGTCACTGGGCGCAGCTGCAAGACGAGCTGACCAGAACAACCGAATACATTGTCTCGAATGACTACTTCAGTGGGCGAGTTGTCGCGGCAGAGGTTTAACTCCCTATTCCAATTGAACATGACTGGCTCAGCTCATATTAAGTAGCAGAGCTATTGCCTCTCAATCCGTTTTACAAACGAACCAAACATAAAAAAAGCCCCAGTCTCTCGACTGGGGCTTTCATCTTTTCCCGATAGATAAGTATCGTGCTAGCGAAAACTTATCTCAAAACTAATGCTTACTTATTATGCGTTAGCTTTTTCTTTTTTAGCTTTTGGCGCTTTCGCTTCAGCTGGCTTTTGGTCTGCTTTCTTAAGGATAACTGTAGTACCTTCGAAAGTTTCGCCTTCAACGTATGGTTGGCCGAAGTAAGAAGTTGTTAGAACTTCTTTTAGCTCAGTGATTAGAGGGTAACGTGGGTTAGCACCTGTACACTGGTCATCGAACGCTTCAACAGCTAGCTCGTCTAGTTTAGCGATGAAGTCAGACTCGTTAACACCCGCAGCTTGGATAGATAGTGGGATATCTAGGTCAACTTTAAGCTCTTCTAACCAAGTCAGTAGACGTTCAATCTTCTGAGCTGTACGGTCACCAGCTTGGCTTAGGCCTAGGTGGTCAGCAACTTCAGCGTAACGACGACGTGCTTGTGGACGGTCGTACTGAGAGAATGCAGTCTGCTTAGTTGGGTTATCGTTCGCGTTGTAACGTACAACGTTTGAGATAAGTAGTGCGTTAGCAAGACCGTGTGGTAGGTGGAACTCAGCACCAATTTTGTGAGCCATTGAGTGACACACACCTAGGAATGCGTTCGCAAATGCTACACCAGCGATAGTTGCTGCGTTGTGTACTTTCTCACGAGCTATTGGGTCAGCCGCACCATTTTTGTAGCTTGATGGTAGGTATTCTTTAAGCATCTTAAGAGCTTGAAGAGCTTGACCGTCTGAGTACTCGTTCGCTAGAACAGATACGTAAGCTTCAAGAGCGTGAGTTACTGCATCGTAACCACCGAACGCTGTTAGAGACTTAGGCATGTTCATTACTAGGTTCGCATCAACGATAGCCATGTTTGGCGTGATTTCGTAATCAGCTAGTGGGTATTTAGCACCAGTCTTGTCGTCAGTAACAACAGCGAATGGAGTAACCTCTGAACCTGTACCTGAAGTTGTAGTGATACATACAAGCTCAGCTTTTTGACCCATTTTAGGGAACTTGTAGATACGTTTACGGATGTCCATAAAGCGCATTGCTAGTTCTTCGAAGTGAGTTTCTGGGTGCTCGTACATAACCCACATGATCTTAGCAGCATCCATTGGAGAACCGCCACCTAGAGCAAGGATTACGTCAGGTTGGAAGCTCTTCATTGCTTCAGCGCCTTTCTCAACAACAGATAGCGTTGGATCCGCTTCTACGTCGAAGAAAGTTTGAACTTCGATGCCTTGTGCTTTAAGCAAGCTAACTACGTCATCTGCGTAACCGTTGTTGAATAGGAAACGGTCAGTTACTAGGAATGCGCGTTTCTTACCTTCTAGGTCGCTCATTGCGATTGGAAGGCTACCACGACGGAAGTAGATAGACTTAGGTAGTTTGTGCCACAACATGTTTTCAGCTCGCTTCGCTACAGTTTTCTTGTTGATAAGGTGCTTAGGACCTACGTTCTCAGAGATAGAGTTACCACCCCATGAACCACAACCTAGAGTTAGAGAAGGTGCAACGTTGAAGTTGTACAGGTCACCGATACCACCGTGAGTAGTCGGGATGTTGATTAGGATACGAGCAGTCTTCATCTTGTCACCGAAGTAACGGATGCGGTCTGCGTTAGTATCTTGGTTAGTGTAAAGACCAGATGTGTGACCGATACCACCGATTTCAACCATAGTTACCGCTTGAGCAACTGCGTCTTCGAAGTCATCTGCGCGGAATAGACCTAGAGTTGGAGATAGTTTCTCGTGAGCGAATTCGTCATCGTAAGAAACTTTACCAAGACCTTCACCTACAAGTACTTTTGTATCAGCAGGAACTTTAACACCAGCCATTTCAGCGATTGCTGGAGCAGGTTGACCTACGATTTTAGCGTTTAGGTTGCCGTCGATAAGCAGAACTTTACGTACTTTATCGGCGTCAGCTTTAGATAGAACGTGAGCTTTGTGAGAAGCGAAACGCTCTTTAACTTCGTCATATACTTCGCTAACTACGATTGCAGCTTGCTCAGAAGCACATACTACGCCGTTATCGAAAGTCTTAGACATAAGGATAGATGCTACAGCACGTTTGATGTCAGCTGTTTCATCGATAACGACAGGAACGTTACCAGCACCAACACCGATAGCAGGCTTACCTGAAGAGTATGCTGCTTTAACCATGCCTGGACCACCAGTAGCAAGGATAAGTGCGATACCGTCGTGCTTCATAAGCGCGTTAGAAAGCTCTACAGATGGTTGGTCGATCCAACCGATGATGTCTCTTGGAGCACCAGCTGCAACAGCTGCGTCTAGAACTAGTTTCGCTGCGTCGTTAGTTGAGTTCTTTGCACGTGGGTGTGGCGAGAAGATGATGCCGTTACGTGTCTTAAGAGAAATTAGAGATTTGAAGATTGCTGTAGAAGTTGGGTTCGTTGTTGGAACGATACCACAGATGATACCTACAGGCTCAGCGATAGTCATTGTGCCTAGGTTGTCATCTTCTTCTAAGATGCCACATGTTTTTTCGTCTTTGTATTTGTTGTAGATAAATTCAGATGCAAAGTGGTTTTTGATAACCTTATCTTCAACAATACCCATTCCAGATTCAGCAACTGCTTGTTGAGCAAGTGGAATACGAGCGTGGTTAGCAGCAAGAGAAGCTGCGCGGAAGATTGCGTCTACTTTCTCTTGAGAGAATGTTGCAAACTCTTCTTGTGCTGCTTTAACGCGAGCTACTAGAGCATCAAGTTCCGCTAAGTTAGTTACAGGCATGGTGGATCTCCTAAAATAATAAATATTAAAAACTTTTTATTAAATTCGCTGCTTGCCGTTAACCTTAAACACCAGCGTTCTTAGTAAATTGCTTTCAGGGCTGAGTATATTATTTCACTGTGTGAAAAAAATTGACCCAGATCAGTTACCCAAAAAGAATTAACCAGAAAGTAGTAAGGCAATCGCAAAAATGAACTTAAGAGCATGATTTATATAGATTAAACTCACACTTTTCGTTCGCGCAAAAAACAAGCAAACAGACAACTTTTTTCTACATAGCGTAATAAACTGTAAAAAAGTTTCATTTTTAGTCCGTTAAATTACATGTATACAGCTATATTCGTGCTACTGAGAGTATATCCATAGCGTTGTACGGGCTAGATTCTGACATAATTTTTATTAATTTCGTGCGTCGGTTAACAGTTACTCAATAATAAATTACAAAATGAAACACTACCAACTAGCTTGCAACAGGCTTAAAACAAAAGTGAGATTCAATTAGTTTTTCTAAAAAGAATCACCCATTTCAAGTTAGTTTTTTTCATTCGCGTAAATTGAGTTTGTCCCTTACATTACGCGCCTAAACTATTCACAGATCAACCCTTCAACCTTAAGTACGCTAACTGGAGATCGCTCTCATGCAAGGCTTAGAACTCGCAATTTTTATGCAATTCTTCCTTGGGCTTGTTGCTGCCGTAAACCCAATCGGCATCATGCCTGTTTTTGTTTCTCTTACTGCTCATATGCCGCCAGAAGAGAGGAACAGGACAGCCTTACAAGCAAATATTGCTGTTGCCGTGATCTTGATTATGTCACTTGTTGCAGGGCAAATGCTTCTTGATATGTTTAGTATCTCGCTGGACTCATTCCGTGTTGCAGGTGGTTTACTATTACTGAGCATCGCATTTTCGATGATGAGCGGTAAGCTCGGTGAAGATAAGCAGAACAAACAAGAGAAGTCTGAATACATCAGCAAAGAGCAGATCGGCGTTGTTCCACTTGCTATGCCGCTAATGGCAGGCCCAGGTGCAATCAGCTCGACCATTGTTTATGGTTCTCGCTACCCTGCTGCTATTGATACGGTCGGCATCGGCATTAGCATCATCGCATTCGCAACGTGCTCTTGGCTTTTGTTCCGTTCAGCGCCGGTTATCGTTCGCTTTTTAGGTCAAACGGGTATCAACGTGATCACTCGTATCATGGGTCTGATTCTTGGCGCATTGGGCATCGAGTTCATCGCCAATGGCCTACGTAATCTGTTCCCAGGCTTGGCATAACGTTTAACAACATTTCGGTTGCTCTATAAAGGGCAACAATATTGAAATATAGATGAGGCGAGTAAAGCAATTGGGCTTTCACTCGCCTCGTTATTATGAAGCTTGTATAATGACTGTTAATGCATTTAACAGAAGACGAACCTCTCCTTATGTCACGCAAGCCACTCAAGCATCATTTGTACGTCATTATCTTTGGTACTCACACGCCAGCCGGACGTGCATTTGATATAACTCTGATCGTTGCAATCTTGGCTTCGCTGTTGGTTCTGATCTTAGAATCCATCCCTAATGTGATGACCGAATGGTCACAACAGCTGCGTTATATCGAATACACCTTCACTGCACTCTTCACTCTTGAGTATTTGTTAAGGCTCTATTGCTCCCCAAAGCCAAAATCTTACGCCACCAGTTTTTATGGTGTCGTTGACCTATTGGCGATTCTTCCGACCTACCTAGCAATCATCTTCCCAGGCGCTTCATTTATGGGTGTGGTGAGACTGCTGCGTGTGATGCGTATCTTCCGAATTCTAAAGCTGGTTCGCTACCTGCAAGATTCCAATATTCTGTTGCGCTCACTATTAATGGCACGACGAAAGATACTGATCTTCTTTAGCACCGTCGGCATCTTGGTGGTTATCTTTGGCGCCTTGATCTTTGTTATTGAAGGTCCTGACAATGGCTTCACCAGTATTCCTCACAGTATCTATTGGGCCATCGTGACTATCACTACGGTAGGTTATGGTGACATGGTGCCGCAGACCGCGCTTGGTAAAGCCATAGCATCACTGACCATGCTATTGGGTTACTCTATCTTAGCAGTGCCAACCGGGATCATTACTGCAGAACTCAGTAATGAGATGAACTCGCACAAAGAGTTGGTTAAGTGCCCGAATTGTAACCGAGCGGGTCATGATTCAGACGCCATGTATTGCAAGCACTGTGCTAGCGAATTAGCGGATCCAGACAAGCGTGTCGTCACCGACGAGAAATAAAAGCAGACACGAGATTCGAGTAGCGAGATGCGAAGAGATTTAAGGGCAGTTTCGAGGGCCGAATAACGAGGTAGCAATAAACTAAAAAGGGTTGACGTTTGTCGTCAACCCTTTCGGTTTATCAGCTAATAGAATTTAAGCAATCTTGCCTATTACGATTTCTCAGCAAGGATAATGCGTAGAGTACGACGTAGTGGTTCTGCAGCACCCCAAAGTAGTTGGTCACCAACCGTGAAGGCGTTTAGGAAGTCGTTACCCATCGACATCTTACGCAGACGACCGACAGGTACAGACATTGTGCCTGTTACTTTCGCTGGTGTTAGCTCCTGTGCCGTGATGTCGCGGTCATTAGGAATCACTTTAACCCAATCATTGTGCGTTGCGATGATCTCTTCGATCTCGTCCATTGGCACGTCTTGCTTAAGCTTGATCGTTAGTGCTTGAGCGTGACAACGCATTGCACCGATTCGTACACAAGTACCATCAATTGGGATTGGCTGACCATCTAGACCAAGAATCTTGTTCGCTTCAACACCGGCTTTCCACTCTTCTTTACTCTGACCGTTTTCACGCTTCACATCGATCCAAGGAATCAGTGAGCCTGCAAGCGGAGCACCAAATTGGTCTGTTGGGAATGAAGATGAACGAATCGTATCAGCCACTTTCTTATCGATATCAAGAATTGAGCTTGAAGGGTTTGCTAACTCAGAACTTACGCTGTCGTTGATCACACCCATTTGTGAGATCAGCTCACGCATGTTCTTAGCACCCGCACCAGAAGCTGCTTGGTAAGTCATGGCACTCATCCACTCAACCATGCCTTTCTCGTACAGACCACCTAGAGCCATAAGCATTAAGCTCACAGTACAGTTACCGCCAACGAACGTGTTGGTGCCGCTGTGAATGCCTTGCTGGATTTGAGCCAAGTTAACAGGATCAAGAGTGATGATTGAATCAGCATCCATACGCAGAGTAGATGCTGCATCAATCCAGTAACCTTTCCAACCTGCTTGACGCAGTGCTGGGTATACTTTTGATGTGTAATCGCCGCCTTGACAGGTAATCACAGCATCAAGCTGTTTTAGGCTATCAATATCAAAAGCGTCTTGAAGTAGACCCGCATCTTTACCACCTAAAACAGGGGCAGGAATACCAATCTGAGATGTGCTGTAATAAACAGGCTCAATCAAGTCGAAGTCTTTCTCTTCAACCATACGTTGCATCAGTACAGAACCAACCATACCGCGCCAACCAACTAGACCTACTCTCATCGCTCACTCTCCATGTATAAATTAAAAATTGCTCTCCCCCATCTATAAGTTTTTCAGAAACAGAACTCAAGTGCTTTTTGTCAAAAAGTGTAACTTTTTCGTTTCTTTTAAGTGAACGTAATGAATCGTGCAGTTATCTCTGTATCGACATTCCATCTCCACCTCATTGATTAAGCGTCCATTATCGTCAAATTCAAACATTTACATCGCCAAAGTCGATTCAATCGACGCTCATCACAAACAGTAAATCCCTCTTTTAAACCAAGGTTAATCAGAGTTTTATTTTACAAAACGAAAACAACGTGCGACAGATTTCAACATGTAACAATCATGAATGTAACAAAAATTTAGATTATGAAACCACAATTGATTGAGTTAACAGTCAAATATCACAACTTGGGCGTATTTTTTCGATATAATAAACTAATTACTGTAGTGTCCGTTTTGCACCACACACTATAACGAAGCACTATAAATGCTCGAAATCACAAGAGGCTTTTATGAAGCAGAGTAAAACTCGCCTACCGAACCTATTGCAGGTATTCATCGCGTTAGGACTATTTCTATCCCTTGCTTTTTCCTTTACTGCAAAGCTTGACCTTCCAATTCAACTTGCCTTGTATATTGGCTGGTTCATTATCATGGTTCTTGGTATTCGTCTTGGACACCAATACAAAGACTTAGAAAAAGCAGCACTCAAAGGAATATCCAATGGCTTAGGCGCGGTTTTAATACTTTTAGCCGTTGGCGCTCTTGTTGGTACTTGGATCTCAGGCGGGATCGTACCTACTATCATTTACTATGGTCTGAAAGCTATCCACCCTTCTATTTTCCTTTTAGCGACCATGATCATCTGTTCTCTAACTGCATTGGCGACCGGTACTTCTTGGGGTGCTGCGGGTACAGCAGGTATCGCGATGATGGGTATCGGCCAAGGCCTAGGTGTTCCAGCACCGATTACTGCAGGTGCCGTGCTGTCAGGCTGTTACTTCGGTGACAAGATGTCTCCTCTTTCTGATTCAGTGATTCTGGCTTCTTCAATGTCTGGTGTTGAAGTGGTTGAACACATCAAGGGCATGCTTCCAGTTGCGTTAATCAGCTACGTGATTACAGGCATCATGTTTACTGCGTTTGGTTTCCACTACGCGGGCAACGTTGACATGAGCCAAGTAGACTCTGTAATCAAAGCAATGGAAGTTCAGTTCTACATCACGCCTTACTCATTCGTTCCGGTACTTATCGTGCTTGGTCTGTTGGCTTTCCGTATGCCTTCATTCCCGGTCATCAGTTTTGGTTCTCTGCTGGGTATTATCTGGGCAGTCATGATCCAAGATATCGACTTCCTAACGGCATTCAACACTGCTTGGGCACCGTTCTCAATCTCATCTGGCGTAGAGTTTATTGATTCGATTCTTAACCGTGGCGGCATGTCTTCAATGCTAGGTTCAGTTGCGGTTATCGTATTTGGTCTAGGTTTCGGTGGCTTACTGGATAAAGTGGGCGTACTAGAGACAATCGCTAAGGTGTTTGAGCGCCGCGTAAACAGCGCAGGCTCACTAGCGACGAGCACAATTGGTACGGCCTTCATGGGTAACGTGTTCGGTTCTGCAATGTACGTATCGTTAATCCTTACGCCAAAAATCTGTGCGAAAAACTACGACCGTTTAGGCTACAAGCGTAAGAACCTATCTCGTAATGCTGAGTTTGGTGGCACGCTAACGTCGGGTATGGTTCCCTGGAGTGATAACGGTATCTACATGGCGAGTATTCTTGGTGTTGCGACGCTGTCTTACGCACCCTTCATGTGGTTAAGCTTCATCTGTATCATCGTGACTATCGTGACATCTTACATGGGTTGGTTCGTTGATAAGTGTGAACCAACAGCACCAGCGTTTGAAGCTGAAGAAGCGACCGAGTTAAGCAAGCAACAAGCTTAAGTTCAGGAGCTAACGCTTTCGAACGTAACTCAAAACGTTAATGGATAAATGCAAAAAGAGCGCCCTAGAGCGCTCTTTTTTGATCTGCTGATTTACTTATTTATCTATTTATTGGCGGTTCGTTTACCCAACCAGTAACCGATGCCTAACGGTGCAAAGAACACTACTAAGATAAACAGGATGAAGTAGATAATCACACCTTTGATTAACTCCATTAGCTTATCAATCGCCAGTACCACCACCTCTTGAGAGACGCGATCAAGGTCTTGCGTGAACAGTTCTCTTTCTGAAGTCACAATGCCGGCAATCTCGATGCGCTCTTTCGCAATCATCTCTACTAGAGCTTCTCTCTCACGTGTCACCATTTTTTCTAATGCCACACGTTCATCACTCAGCATCGCCAGTTTTTGGTCGGTTTTATCACTGAGGTCGTTGAGCAATGGTTGCATTTCTGTCGACATAATAGAAGCCAGTGTTTGCATGTACTCCGGATTGTTCTCAATGAAGTCTTGCATGCTTGCTGATGTTTGACGAAGGCTTTCCAGCGTCATCGATAGGTCTTCACCCGTTAGTGAGCTATTCAATGCAACCAACTCCGCCTTCCACGACATCAGTTTTGGTGTCTGGTCAGCCATAAGGCTTAAACGATCAGATGCGTCACTCATTGCTTCTGGCATGGTGCCTAAGCTCTGAACGATTTGCGATTCGTCTTTACCAAGGTAATTTAGCCATTCACGGTAAGCAGGTGTGCTTCTGAATGTGAGGTCTTTAAATGGGTGGCTAGCAGAAAACTGCGCAACGAACGCTTTGCTGTTTTTGAAATCACTCGAGCTCAATACACCCTTTGCCAGCTTCTCGGCTTCTTGATCAAGAAAACGAGCGGTCTCTACTGCATCATCCGTCGCGAACAGATCCGCGCCGTCGCCTTGGCTATAAAACTGATTCATTTGGGCAGTGAAAACCCACGAGTCAATTAACGCAGACATAGGGGAAGTTTGGTAAGCCGCTTGTTGTAAGCCCTGCTCTGCATGGATCTTCCAAAGCAACACATAAGATTGATGTAAGGTGTCATCAGCAGGGTAAGATTGCGCGATGAGATCGGCCGAATCTTCTACTCGTGTAAAGAACATCTTGGCGTATTCACGCGTCATGATCCGAGCATTTAACTCTTGTTGAGTGAGAGGCGTCGTTTGACTATCTAACTTAACTTCTAAGAGAGAACAACCACTTAGCACAATGCTAAGCACCAACACCATCCAACTTCGACTCGAAACTCGTAACATATAAACCTCTGACAAAGACTAAGGGCGCTGATTGTATGAGCGCTTCGTCAGAGTATTGTCAAAAATCCTGTAAAAGTTAACGCTGACTGTCTAAATATTCATGAGCAGAATCCACAGAGGCTTTTATAGCCTGCTCTAGTTCAGCTAAATCATGTTCACTGATCGCTCTGGACTGCTTCATTGTCATTTCAATGGTTGCGGCAATGATGGCTAACCGAGACGCTTTAATACTGCCAGCCACGCCTTTTAAGCTATGTACAATGCGAGCCGCGGAGGTTTCATCTTTGGTCAACAAAGACTTAAACTTCTCGTAGTCACCTGCGTGGTCTTGTACAAACACACCAAGCAAGAGTTCAACAGACTCAGCATCACCATCGAGCGTTTCTAACATGTCTTCGATATCAATCGCAGGCTTTGAATCTGTGACACTGGCAACGTGTTTCTCTACTACTGGCGCCTGTTCAGGGACTTGCTGAATAGAGTATTGCGGTACAACGGGTTGGCTTGTAACATTAATGCTCTGCGGAGGTTGAGAGTCGGAAGACTGGCGCGTTGGCCTGTTCTCGGATACATAAGCGTCACTATCTGCTTGTTTCACTGCTGAGGAAACAACATCGCTATAAGAAGCGTCTTCCTTACTTGAATTAATTTCTAGTTCAGAGCTGAGTTCTTGGTCTGCTTCTTTCATCGTTTTTGTGGACCTAACGCCCCAAAACACTATCCCGCTCATCGCCACCAAGCTTAAGCCTAGCATCACCAACAATAGGTTGAATTGACGATCATGGAACTCAGCTTCGAGTTTTATGATCTGTTCATTTACTGAGTTTTTCTTAATCTTATCAACCAAATAGTTAAGCTGAGCGTAATCACTCAACAATGCTGACGCATCAGCCAGTAGTTGTTGGAGTGCATCTTGTTCTTCGTTTTCTAAGGAATAAGATTTTTCTAGAATGGAATCAAAGGCGCGATAAGTCGCTGACGAACTTTGATTTTCAGAGTACATTGCTTCAAATACCACAACACCGAATTCGTTGAGGAGCGGTTTTAGCTGAGGGGAAAGCTCTTTATCAGCACGCAAGATCTTAATGTTATCAACGATGTCTTGAACTTGGCTTTCTATTGGAATGAACTCATCGAACTTTTCTAGGAACTGATCAGCTACGTACAACAGTTGGTTGACATCAGGACGAAACAAGGCGTGTTGGAAATCAGATTCAATCTGCAGTCGGATCGAATAAACCAACTGAGCATCGAGTGCGAGATCATTGATACGAGAGACTCGAAGCGGTTCTGAGAAATAAAGCGATTGCCTCAATTCGTTGACTCGAATACCGAGCTCTTCGATTTGAGCTAGAGAATTGGTGTAGGAACGGCTTAGATTAAGAAGAGCCAATGAAGGAAGTAACCACAGAGCCAAGAGCACAACCAAAAAGGTGGCTGGTTTTTTAAAGCGTTTGGGCTTTGCTACTGATTGTTCCATCTATATTCCTTGTGCGTGTTAACTTGAAGCCATGACCGTAGCTAAAAGATTAAGCACAAAATAAGCGACAACGTCCTGCTGCCGCTTTTATCCGTTAACTTCGGACTATGACTTATTGCGAGTCAGTTGGTCACGTAAGTTCGGTGGAGTGCCTTTAATCGTTAGCGTGTCTGTCTCCGGATCGTAAAAGATACGTTCGCCTAGAAGCAGACTATCAAAACTAACATTCAAACCGCCACCAGCACCAACAAATTTTGTTAGTTTACGCATAGTTGCGCGATCGGCTGGGAAGCTGTCTTCTAACTCGTAGCCTTGCTCACTAGTATAGTCAAAGAAGCTTGTGCCACCTGTGCTTGCTGGCAACTCACCAGAAAGTTCACGAACTTGTACTTCATCGCCCGCTTTAAGCTGCTCGTTACAGTAATCCGCAACCTGCTTTTTGTAGCTGATCGCTTCTTCTTTCTCTAATTTAGAGTCAGAAACGAAGTCTTCTACCGCTTGCATCAGTACTTGGTTCTGCTGTTTCGCATCCAAACCGACTTCAGCTTGTAAGAAATCTAAGAAGAAATCCGCGACTTTACGGCCAACACGTCCTTTAATATAAGTTAAGTAACGGTTTGACTCTTTATCAGTCTCATAAGTAGAAAGGTCTAGGCGAGCCGCGATATCCATTTTTGAGATATCAAGGTAGTCAGTCGCACTAATATCAAGCCCTTCAGTTACCTTTAGGCTTTGGTTTGAAGGCAATAAACCAATGAAAAGGTAATCTGTTGCAAGTGACTGATATTCAGCCATTACCAAGATACCTTCGTCAGCGAATGGGTACTTTGATAGTTCGTCTTTTAGACGTTGCGCACTCTTTTGAGAAAAATCGTAAAAGTTTGTCTCACCAGCACGAAGTTGATGCAACCACTGCTGGAATTCGCTGTCAGATTTGAAAGAACCAAACCCTTTGCCTGCTTTTGAATTAAAAACACGGTGAAGTTCAGCAACTAGGCTTTCAGATGAAGCATCGTTTTCTAGAGATTCAGCACGATAGTTAACAATCAGCTCATCCTGATCGTTCTTGCTCAGCTGGTGTAAAATTACGTTGGAAAGGTGAAGGCTCATAGTGAAAATATTACCGTTCAGGTTTCAGTTGTCGTGCATAGTAGGTTATCATAAGCCGCTTTTACTATCATTATTAGAGTCCTTATGCCGATTATATCTAAATACACAGATGATCAAGTTGAAAAAATCCTAGCTGAAGTAGGTGCTGTACTAACTAAGCACAAAGCTTCGCCAGAACTTTCACTGATGATCGCTGGAAATATCGCAACCAATGTCTTAAATCAGAATGTTGCTGCTTCACAACGCAAAGGAATTGCTGAAAAATTTGCCGAGGCTTTAATTTCTTCTCTTGAAGATAAAAAGTCTCACTAAATTTGATTGACGGATAAAAGAATTATAAATGGTAGACAGCGCAAACTCATATAGCGATCGTGTATCTCGACTGGTTGGTTGGGGTCACTGGTTTGCATTTTTCAACATCATTGCTGCGATGTTGATTGGTACTCGTTATATTACTCAATCTGCTTGGCCAGAAACCTTGCTAGGCCAATTCTATTTGGCTGCATCGTGGGTTGGTCATTTTGGCTTTTTAGTGTTCGCGCTCTATCTATTAGTGCTGTTCCCGCTCACTTTTATTCTTCCGTCGAGGAAGTTATTACGTTTGGTTGCCGTTATCTTCGCGACCATAGGTTTAACTGTCCTACTGATTGATACCCAAACGTATCAAAATATAAACCTCCACCTGACGCCTGTCGTGTGGGAGGTTTTATTCAGTGGAGAGGAATCTGCATTCACGTCTGATTTGCAGCACCTCTTCATTGTTATGCCGCTTATCTTCTTGCTGCAACTCGGTCTATCTGAGTGGGTTTGGCGTAAGCAGCGTAAACTGTCTCATAAACACATTGGCCGTCCGATTACTGCCGTCTTCTTCTTGTGTTTCATCAGCAGCCACTTGACCTACATGTGGGCTGATGCGTACTTCTATAACCCAATTACTAGCCAGAAAGCGAACTTCCCACTGTCTTACCCAATGACAGCGAAAAGCTTTATGGAAAAACATGGCCTATTAGACCGTGAAGAGTACCTTGAGCGTTTAGAAGCGAACAAAGAGAACGTAAACCTAGTTAGCTACCCGCTAGAAAAAATTCAATACAACCGCCGCAGTGATGATCTTAATATCCTGATGGTGAGTGTGAACAACCTTCGCTCTGACGCACTTAATGCGACGGCGATGCCAAACAGCTATGCCTACGCGCAACAGTCGATCAACTTCACCAACCACTACAGTTCAAGTAACGATATGTTCGGTATTTTTGGCTTGTTCTACGGCCTACCGAGCAGCTACGCAAGCAGCATTGAAGCTCAGGGGTCAAGCGCAGTATTGCTCGATGTTTTAGAGAATCACGATTACAAGTTCGCTGCTTTCAGTGGCGACAACTTTAGCGATGCACTTTACTCGGATATTATCTTCCGAGGCCGTGATGTGATGCCAGAGCAAGCAACTTATGATGACCAGAGTGCCATAAAAGCTTGGTCTAACTGGATTCAATCACCGCAAGCTAAACGCCCTTGGTTTAACTTTATTGAATTAACCACACTGGATAACTTCGCCAGCTACGATTCAAGTTCAGAGTCGGACTCTACGCTAACGACAGCAGAGCGTTTTGCAGCAGACTATCAAAAGTCGGCGACAGCGGCCGATGCTCAGCTAGCAACTATCTACGCTGAACTGGAACGCTTAGAGCTTGCCGATAACACGGTGGTTATCATTACCTCTAACCACGGTACTGAGTTTAACGAAACCAAAACCAACAGCTGGGGTGCAAACTCCAACTACAGTCGTTATCAGTTACAAGTACCACTGTTTATCAGCTGGCCTGGCAAGTCTGCTTCTGAATACACCCACCGTTCTAGTCATCTAGACGTGTCAGTAACACTGATGCAAGAGCTATTGGGTGTATCTTCGAACCCAACAGATTTCAGTAGTGGTCGCAGCCTGTTTAATGAACGTAACAGAAAGTGGATTCTCGCGGGCGACTCTCGTGAACTTGCTCTTGTTACTGACCAGCAAACAACGGTGTTGGATAAATTTGGTAACTACAAATTGTACGACCAAAATTACAAGCGCCTGAAAAACGTAAGCCCTCGCTTACCTGTGTTGATGCAAGGCCTGACAGAGCTACAGCGTTTCTACACAAAAAATGACTAAATAATCAGCAAACAGCAAAGGGAAGCCAATGGCTTCCCTTTTTTATTGCCGTGAATGATTAGAAAACAAGCAACAAAACAAAATTATGAAAATTAAGGGTTTACAAGATCCTCCACCCCTTATATTATTCACGCCACTGGAGGGATGGCTGAGTGGTCGAAAGCACCGGTCTTGAAAACCGGCAACCGTTAATAGCGGTTCTAGGGTTCAAATCCCTATCCCTCCACCACTTTAAAGAAAGCCGCTGAGAAATCAGCGGCTTTTTTGCATCTGAAGCTTTTTAAAATATAAAGCTCATCTAACAAAACTCTCTACAGTCCCAGTTTCAAACCCATTCACTTTATACCTAGTTTTAAATTCCGATCTCACCGTTCTAAACTAAAAGTTCATGCGCCTAAGCCACTCCCCTCATAACTTTACCTGCAAGCCAATTAGATACTTTCTTTTTTAATAGCACAGAAACACTTCACGTATAACAAAAGTTGGGAATACTTGGCTTATTGAATATTAGATTTTGTCGGCTTCTTAATAAACCGAACAATAAATAATCATTCAGAACAAAAACACCAAAAAGCGTTCATAAAAAAAGCAGTCAGTTAATAAGGGTATTTACAAGCGAAAGCCACCCTTATATTATATGCGCCATTGGAGGGATGGCTGAGTGGTCGAAAGCACCGGTCTTGAAAACCGGCAACCGTTAATAGCGGTTCTAGGGTTCAAATCCCTATCCCTCCACCACATTAAAGAAAGCCGCTGAGAAATCAGCGGCTTTTTTGTATCTGGCGTTTGCGTAAAGAACTTACGTATTTTCCACTACGCCACCTTTCGGCTCACTTCAAAACGCCCAATCAATTGGTCTAAACGGCTCAATGCATTGCCCATCAAGGACACTCGACGTGCGAGTTGCTTAGTAGACAGTTGTAAGTCAGATATTGAACGTTGGGCTTTATCTGCCGTTTGTCCATTTTTCTGACTGTTTTCATCTAAGTTAGACATCGTGGTAAAGAGGTCACTCACCGCTGATTGAATTTGCTCACTGCGAGCATTTGAGTCGACTGTTAAGTTTCCTTTACTCACATTCTCGACACCTCGCTCCATGGACTCAACAGCACTGCGAGACTTACTATGCAGCTCTTTCATTAGGTCACTAATATGGTTAGCAGCTTGTGAAGTTCGGTCAGCCAGAGTTCTTACTTCAGAAGCGACGACAGAGAACCCTCTCCCGTGTTCACCTGCTCTTGCCGACTCAATGGCCGCATTCAAGGCCAAAAGGTTAGTCTGCGCGGTAATGTCAGTAATGATATCTATAATGTCAGACACCTTAGTCATTTCATTATTCACCTCATTCACGCTATGCGCCGAGCTTTCTACGATATTGCGAACAATCTCCATGCCTTCGACGGACTGATTGTACTCCTTCTCTGCGCTCAGGACGGCTTGTTTCATCACCGTGTCCATTTGCGTTGCTGAGACACTCGCATGAGTAATTTCGCTCTGTTGATACTGACTCAACTGAAGCATATTGCTTAACGCTTGTGATGCATCATCACTGGTTTGCTTCATCACGACACTGCGACGAAACATCGATTCCGAAACCTCTCTAACTTCGTGACTCGCATGGATCAACTCACTCACCGTGTTATCTAAATTGTCGATAAAACTGTTAGTCCAGCGCCCTAAGTTGCCAAGTTCATTATGACTGAATGTGGTGGGATCAAGTCTCCGACTTAAGTTGCCATCACCTTCAGCTAAGGTCTGCATTACCCCGGTCATTTCATGAATCTTCTTCGCTAGTGGTTTGGCGCTAACTAAACGGAATAAGCCCAATGAAAGCAACGCGCAAGCGAACATAATGCCACTCTGCATAAAAGGTGTGAGTGTATAAAGGTTGGCAAACAGTAATGGAACAAATAGAGGCAGTAGCATGCAGCTGATAAAGTGCTTAGATAAGGTATAACTTAGACTTCGGTCTCTGTAGACCTCTTCTAAATCGGACTCACACATCATGCCAAAGGTATCTGGTGAACCATCCAATTGAAAAGTGATACCTTTGCCAATAACGGGTATGTGGCGATAGTCAGAATACCCCGGATAACCAATAAACAAGTTATTGCCATTTTTAATGGTTTCTCTTACGCCTGGGTGAAGCTGGTTGGTGGCTGGGTCCGTAAAGCGAATCTCAAATTCGGTGTGGTGCTGGATCTTAACCGTTCCCCAATCAGTATGAATCCCTTGCTTTAAGTTCTCGCCGTGTGAAAAGGTATTATCTTCAAAGCGAGAACGAGAGAGCGCAACACCCGGCTGAGTATGAGGATCATGAATGGAGTCGACCATAAAGATATAGTTATCACCCGACTCGCTATAAATATGCCCCGCTTCTCTTTGAATAATGTCACCAATAACATCATTTGGAACACGACCACATAGGAATTGCGGCGCCCCTTCATCCCGAGAAAAGGGGACATAAAACATCAGCGTTACTTGGTCATGAAACGATGAACTCGAAGCCCCTACGTTCAACGTGCGCTGATCCATATACGGCCCATGCAGATAACGCTTTGAAGCCCCTTCAACTAAAGCCTTCTTGTCTCCAAGGTTAACCCCTACATGCTCATGATAACTCGATGCTTGTGCTATCCCCTTAGCATCGACGATCGCCAACTCAGAAAAATCCGTACTGCGTTTAAGAAGGCTAGATAACGTCCCCTGTGCTTGCTCTTCCGTTCGACTTGCCAAATAAACAGCAGAGTCTTCTAAAAAGTCCCATTGATTCTTGACCCAGTTATGCAGAAGTTGAACTCGCGTGTGAGCAATACTTTCAAAAGCTTGTTCAAGCTCCTCCGTCCTACTTCGATTGAGGAAACAAGCTCTGCGCATAGCCAGTTTTCCTGTTGCGCCAAACCAATTAAGCCAACTACGTTCCTTGTCCGTCAGGTTCATTTTTATCCCTTGTGTTTTTATAGACACATGGGTCAAGCAATTTACAGACCACAATTAACCACACAAATACGTAACTAATTAATAAAAAAGCACTTTATATGAGTCACAATGGTGCAAGCGTGTCTTTTATGGTGCAAAAGGCGCTTATTTCACACCATCATTTCAATGAACTATCAGCCGCTAATTTGAGAGGTTAACCGTGAACATGATAGGCCGCTTTTAACAGCTGCATGTGAATCGGCACCAGATCTTGGTGTTTAGTGCGGTACCCGCCACCGACTACGCAAGCCATCGGAATAGACTCTGATTTCGCTAATTCAATCATGAAACAGTCGCGCTCAAATATCCCTTGTGTCGAGACATTCAAATAACCCAGTTCATCGTCTTGATGAATATCTATCCCCGCATCATAAATAATCAGATCAGGTTGATGGTGAGCAATCGCTAACTTAGTGACTTGTTCAAAACAACGTAGGAACTCTTCATCTTCTGTTTCACGACTTAATGGCACATCTAAATCGGATAGCGGCTTTCGTGCAGGGAAGTTTTTATCGCAGTGGAACGACAGAGTAATGATGTCGTCGTTGTCTTGGCAAAGAGTTGCTGTGCCATCACCATGATGAACGTCGCTATCAACGATCAGCACTTTATCGATATGTTCAAAGGTCAGCGCGTGTTTTGCCGCTAAAACCAAATCGTTCAACAAACAAAAGCCACTGCCAAAATCATGATGCGCATGATGATAACCACCACTCAAATGAATCGCTAAACCAGTCTCTATTGCCATTTCAGCGGCCAAGCAGGTTCCACCACTTGAGTAGAGTGTTCTTTCGATAAGTTGTTCACTCCAGGGGAAACCGATACGTCTCATCTTTGCTGCGGGCAAATTACCAGAAACAAGCAAATCCACATACTCACTATCGTGAACCTGTTTTACCTGTTCAACCGAAACTGGCGTTGGTTGGAACATTTCAAACTGACTCTTCCATAGAGGATCTCTATCCATTAATGCTTCAACGGCACTGTGTAACAACTGATATTTGTTAATCGGGTAACGGTGACCTTCTGGTAAAGGTAACTGCGAATAGATTGGGTGGTAAATTAAAGGAATCATAATCAGGTTAATTGCGTATCTTTCTCAAAATCATAACAGTCTCAGCCTAGGCGACAACCTTAATTGATGATAATAGTTATCATTATCTTGGCTTTAAAAAAGAGACAGCAATGAAAAACCTAATACTCATCTTTGGGGTGATCTGCGGCTCAGCGGCAGCAGTAATGATTTTTGTAGGAATGCTAATGGCCAGTTGGTGGAGCGTTGATTTTCTCGTGTTAAGCCATCAAACTTAACTAATTGAACTGAAAAGGAATCACCATGAGCGTTATTTTTATTACTGGAGCGAACCGCGGCATTGGCTTAAGCCTGACTCGACAATACTTGGAAAGTAATCACAAGGTGTACGCGACTTATCGTGATGACAATTCAGCAAAAGAACTGCTCTCACTCGCAGACCACAACACCAACCTTACCTGTATTCAATTAGAGATAACCGATTACCAAGCAGTAAGCCAACTCCCTTCGCAAATAGAGTCGATTGATATCTTGATCAACAACGCTGGCTACTATGGCCCTAAAGGCTACGGGCTGGGTAATACCGATGTTGAAGAGTGGCGTCGTGTATTCGAAGTCAACACCATCGCTCCACTAAAGCTTGTCGAAACGCTATTGCCTTTACTCAAAGACAGCGATATCAAAAAGGTCGCTTGTTTATCCTCTAGAGTCGGCAGTATGTCAGAGAACACCTCAGGCGGCGGTTACATCTATCGCTCCTCTAAAGCCGCTCTAAACTCCGTGGTGAAGAGCCTAAGCAACGACTTAACCGATGATGGCTTTACGGTGTTAGCACTGCATCCAGGTTGGGTGCAGACTGAAATGGGTGGCCCTAATGCTCTGATCGACACCGACACTTCAGCTTCCGGCCTGATTGAAGTCATCGAGTCAGCGAATACCGAAGTGAGTGGTCACTTCTTCAATTTCGATGGCAGCGAAATTGACTGGTAATCCACAGATGAATGCAGGGCATCTCTCAAACCTAGTTAAGCACTCAACGCTGTTTTGTCTAACAGTGATGCTAGCTGGCTGTTTCAGTGATGGCCCCGGCGACTTGTTCGACGACTATCAAACAAAGATAGCCAGAGTACAAGATGCTGACGAGATAATAGAGGAATGGGAATTTGAAAGCCTACCGAGAAAACGAGAACTGCTGCTTGACGTGCCCTCACTCTCTATCGGTCTCATCGACAGCTACCAGCTTCGTCAGTGTGGATTGTTCAATCTGATTGCAGAAAGAAATTCGGTTCTGGGCAAGGTCGCGGATGAGTTTCGTAATTACGATTATCAAGTCGCGCTACTTGAAGGCGTGGGCAAATGTTTATCCAGTAATGAATTAGACCCAGAGATCGTAGAATTACTAAGAGAAATTGAGCAACAGAAACTCGCACAGTTTCCACTGCATCAATGGAATCTCATCTATGCCAGCGATGCTATGCAGTCACAAATGCGGGGTAGTCAGTGGTTACGCGCTGATATAGGCGATCAGGTACGACAAACCAGTGATGCGTTAGAACACATCAATCAAGCGTTAAACACATCGCTCGTTTCCGGCAAAACCACTGAGGTTCAAGAAGTATTAGAGAAGAGTTCGACCCTTGGGGATTTATACTACTCGCTCGCTCGGGCGTCAGTTGAGCTTGATACCATCACCAAACAGCTGACAACTTTTGATGACAAGATCATCTGTGGTAAACAACGAGACACCACTAAGTTCCGCTATCTCAACAATGTGTTCGAGCAACAATACATAGGTAAGGTTCAGCCTTACATGGCGCAACTGGATGGCTACTATCAGCACATAGCCCCGCAACTAGGAATGTTTGACGCGCAACCTGAACTGCACAGTTATTACTTTCCCATCCAAGATGCACATCAAGCCTTTCGATCATCCACTCGTCGCCATGTTGACTATTGGCAGCAACTGTTTAAACGTTGTGGCCGTAAAGTCGGTCGCTAATCCTAACCTCAATAAGTCTTAGCTTTTAGTGCTCTTTTTAGCGGAAGTACCTTTCTTAGCATACGTACCTGTCTTGGCGTAAGACTTCTTCGCCCCACCGCCTTTACGGCGTTTGAAGGCAGGTCTCTCGACTTTAGGAAGGTGGCGGAGTGATTCAGGAACTTCTCCCGTTTTTACTTTACCCATTAAACCATCAATCTTGCTTTCTAACGCTTGCATGAAAGGCTGATACGCTTGATTTCGTTCTGCCATGCCTTGCAGCTGGTGCTCCCAATGTGCCGTCATGTCTGGGAAGGTAGAATCCTCAGGTAAGGCATGAATCAAGCCTCTGCCCGCAGGGCTACTGTGAATACTCTTACCTTGGCGCGTTAGCAGCTGCCTTTTGAATAGAGTATCTAGAATACCCGCACGGGTTGCTTCTGTGCCAAGGCCATCGGTTTCTTTCAAAATGGCTTTGAGATCTTTGTTCGCAACAAAACGCGCGATACCTGTCATCGCTTGAAGCAATGTCGCTTCCGTGAAGTGTTTTGGTGGCTCAGTTTTCTTATCACCAATCACGCCTTCACGGCACGTCAACACCGTACCTTTATCCAATGGAGGAATCGTATCCGTGCCATCCCCTTTTTCTTCGGTATCCGTTTTACCCATCAACACCTTCCAACCCGGGTTGATAAGCTGACGCCCTTTTGCGATGAACACGCCACCAGCGATATCAAAGACCAGCTTAGCATCAGCAAAAACCGCAGGTGAGTAAAACTGCATTAGATACTGACGAGCGATTTGCTGATAGATTTTCATCTCGTTGGCAGACAGGCCGTTCACCGATGACTTCTTCGGAGTAGGAATAATCGCGTGGTGAGCATCGACCTTACTGTCGTTCCATGCTTTTGATTTAAGAGAAAGGTCCGCACCTTGAGCGCCACTTTGCAGCTCTTTCGCATTGTTAGCGATAGCATCAACGATCGATTCTCGCTGCGAGTAGTGCTCTTTAGGTAGATAGCGGCTATCAGAACGTGGGTAAGTGATGAGTTTGTGTTTCTCGTACAATGACTGACACGTATCTAACACCTGTTGAGCACTCATACCAAAACGCTTAGACGCATCAATCTGCAAGGCTGACAGCGAGTAAGGCAGTGGCGCAGCTTGTTTACTTTGCTTTTGCTCTGATTCCGTCACCGTCGCGGGTTGATTCGCAATTCGGTTAGCCACATTCTCAACCAGCTTTCGATTGAGCACGCGCCCTTCTTCATCTTGCCATGGTTTACATGCTTCGCTTGGCTTCCAACGCGCACGAATATCAAAGCTCTGGCCGTGATTTTGATAAGGGATCAAAGCGTGCAAAGTGAAGTAATCTTTCGGAATAAAGTTTTCGATCTCTTCATCGCGCCTTACCACCAAACCAAGTACAGGCGTTTGTACTCGCCCGACCGACAACACACCTTGGTAGCCAGCCTTTTGACCGAGTAAGGTATAAGCACGAGTCATGTTCATGCCATACAGCCAATCGGCTCTAGAGCGCGCTAATGCGGAAATAGAAAGCGGAATAAAGTCACGGTTGCTGCGCATTTGAGAAAGTGCACGTTTTACGGCAGGTAAGTTCAAGTCGCTGATCAGTAGCCTGTCCATCGACTCTTTCTTAGCCTTAGAGACTTTGCAGTAATCGATCACTTCATCCACCAGCAGCTGCCCTTCTCTATCTGGGTCTCCCGCATGGACAATTTGGGTTGCGTCCTTCAATAGCTTTCGGATCACCGTGAGCTGTTTGCTTGACGTCTTACGCGGTCTTAGCTGCCATTGCTCTGGCACAATAGGAAGATCGGCTAAGTTCCACTTCTTATAACGGTCATCATAAGCATCCGGCTCAACCTGCTCCAATAAGTGTCCAATACACCAAGTCACCACATCCCCGTTACCACATTTGATAAACCCTTGGTCTTTCTTCTGTGGATTAGGTAGTGCAGCGGCGATCGCGCGGCCGAGGCTTGGTTTTTCAGCAATAATAAGGCGAGACATGTTTTTCCAGATGCTA
The DNA here is from genome assembly GCF_041469245.1 of Vibrio sp. 10N.286.51.B11. Taxonomy (NCBI): domain Bacteria; kingdom Pseudomonadati; phylum Pseudomonadota; class Gammaproteobacteria; order Vibrionales; family Vibrionaceae; genus Vibrio; species Vibrio sp. 10N.286.51.B11. The sequence continues at coordinate 300,865 of NZ_JBFRKI010000012.1, forward strand.
CAAACAATTAGAGCCACATTATCTAATGTGGCTCTAATAAATCAAGAAAAACTGGTTGTTTATACAGTTAGCATTCCACTATTCAAGCTTCAGCTTTCTTTATAAAAACTCAACGAACTTAGAGAAGTCGCGCTCTGGCACTTTCATTGGTGTACAGCCTGGAGTGCCTAGGTATAGGAAGCCAACAATTTCATCGTCGCCTTCTAGGCCAAATGCTTGGTGTACTTCTGGGTGGAACATCCATTTACCTGAGCGCCAAAAGCCTTGGAAACCTTGTGCGACTGCGGCCATTTGCATCGCCTGTGCAGCACAACCCGCAGACAGATGTTGTTCGATAGCAGGCACTTTCTCGTGCTCGGTGACTTTTGCAATCACGGTGATCACCATTGGAGCTCGGAACGGCGCTTTTTTTACTTTCTCGATAACCGCTTCTTCGCTGTCATCCGCTTCAGCGGCGCGCACCAAGATGTCTGAAAGCTTTTGTAGGCCTGAACCTTGCGCGATAACAAAGCGCCATGGTGTTAGTGCACCGTGGTCTGGAGCACGCAGCCCTGCTTTGATGATGTTTTCTAACGCCACACCTTCAGGTGCCGGATCAGAGAGTTTTGCGATTGAGCGTCTGTTGAGCAATAGATCCAAAGCATCCATTTGAAGTCCTTACTATTTCTTTATTATTTGTATACTTGAACTTTAGCACAGAATACAAACGATAATAAATCTCAACGGCTGTCAATTTGGGCTAGATTAGAAACAATAAAGGCTCCTAAATCTATGACTTAGGAGCCTTGTTCAAAATCTAGCTCAGCAAATTAAGTAACAATATCTACCGATAAGATTACAGTTTGATAGATGATTCTATAACTTAATAGCTAACTCAACACCTTGACGGATAGCACGTACTGCATCCAGCTCACCGGCATAATCAGCACCGCCTATCACGTGCAGTTTGCCACCAAACTCTTGCCACATATCTTCAAATGGACGAACTGACACCTGACCTGCACACACGATAACGGAATCGGCATCGAGGACCTGTTCTTTCTTGCCAATACTGATATGCAGACCTTGGTCATCAATCTTGTTGTAGCTTACACCGCCCAGTAGATTCACACCTCGTTTCTCTAGCGTGCGTTTGTGAATCCAGCCCGTTGTTTTGCCCGGACCTTTACCAACGCGCCCCGCTTTACGCTGCATCACCCAAACCGTTTTGTCGCTGAATGAATCCGGGTAAGGATACAAACCACCTGGGTGTTCCATGTTCTTATCGATGCCCCACTCATGCAGCCAATCATCTAGGCTGTGTGACGCCGGCTCGGTGAGCATGGTTGCCACATCGACACCGATACCACCAGCACCAACAATCGCGACCTTTTCGCCTACTGGTGTCTTTTCGCGAATCAAGGTTTGGTAATCGACCACGTTTTCTTGGTCAATGCCCTCAATATCGAGCTTTCTTGGCTCTACGCCAGCAGCCATCACCACTTCATCGTACTTCAACAACATCTCAAACGTTGCTTCCGTATCCAGTTTCAGATTCACGCCGGATGCATCGATTTGGTTAGCAAAATAACGAATCGTTTCTCTGAACTCTTCTTTGCCCGGTATCTGCATTGCTAATCTAAACTGGCCGCCGATACGGTCATTTTTCTCAATCAAGTCAACCTTGTGTCCACGCTGGGCTAGTGTCGTCGCACAAGCTAAACCGGCTGGGCCTGCGCCAACAACCGCAATGGTCTTAGTCGCTTGCGCTGGCTGAACAACAATTTCAGTCTCGTAACAAGCGCGTGGGTTCACCAAACAGCTCGCACGTTTACCTTTAAACACGTTATCAAGGCAAGCTTGGTTACAACCGATACAGGTATTGATGAACTGAGCTTGGTCTTGAGCTGCTTTATTAACAAAATCCGGGTCTGCCAAGAATGGACGCGCCATAGACACCATATCAGCCTGCCCAGAGCTAAGAATACGTTCGGCCTCTTCTGGCGTATTAATTCGGTTACATGTCACCACTGGGATCGACACGTATGGTTTCACTTTTTCCGTCACCCAAGAGAATGCACCACGTGGTACTTGTGTCGCGATAGTCGGAACACGCGCTTCATGCCAACCGATGCCGGTATTGATAATAGTCACGCCTGCTTCTTCCAGCTTTTGAGCCAATAGAACAACATCTTCAAAGGTGCTGCCTTGCTCAACCAAATCCAGCATCGACAGTCGGAAAATAATAATGAAGTCGTCACCCACTGCTTCGCGAATCGATTTAACAATCTCCAGCGGGAAACGCATGCGCTTCTCATAAGAACCGCCCCATTCGTCGTAACGCATATTGGTACGTTTACAGATGAATTGGTTAATCAAGTAACCTTCAGATCCCATAATCTCAATGCCGTCGTAACCCGCGACTTGGGCGAGTTCGGCACTGTTGGCAAAGGCACCAATGGTCTTTTTAATCTGACGAGGGCTCATCTCACTCGGTGCGAACTTAGCGATTGGCGCTTTAATACCCGAAGCACTTTGCGCGAATGGGTGCATGGCATAGCGGCCAGCATGCAGCAACTGAAGGGCAATCTTACCGCCATGCTTGTGGACGGCCTCGGTAACAACTTGGTGAGCTTTTGCATGCTTCACTTTACTGAATTCAGCACTAAATGGGGTTAATCTGCCACGTAAATTAGGAGAGAAACCACCGGTAACAATAAGGCCAACGCCTCCTTTTGCTCGCTCTTCATAAAACGCGGCGAGTTTGTGGAGACCTTCTTTATTTTCTTCTAAACCTGTATGCATTGATCCCATCAATACACGGTTACGTAACTGGGTAAATCCAAGATCGAGTGGTTCAAGTAAATGTGGGTACATGGCAGACATCACTTCTATTATTTTATCCTTGTGGTCTGACCACAGTATAGTTCAATTACCAAAAGTTCAAACAACCGTTTACATTTTTGTAACACCGATCATAATGCTGCACGTATTAATCGTTCAGAAGCCCTTAATTTGACTACACTTAATGAGAATATATATCGATTAACAATTCTTGGTGTAGTTTGAGCTTGGGAATTATCGTAGGATACTAAGCAGTTAATATTATTGAGATTAATGGTACTACGGCTTGTTAAAGCGACGTGATCTCACTGCGGAGACAGAATGAAAAAAATATTCAAATTTATAGGCATGATCTTTAAAGGGATTTGGAAGCTCATTACGTTTGTACGTCTTGCGCTGGTTAACCTAGTCTTTTTACTCAGTATCGCCATCATCTACTTTGTGTACTTCCACTCAGATACGGCTCAACCGACGGTTCCACAGGATTCGGCTTTAGTGCTTAACCTGTCTGGCCCTATTGTGGAACAAAGCCGCTATATCAATCCGATGGATTCGGTCACAGGTTCACTGCTTGGCAAAGACCTTCCAAAAGAGAACATCCTGTTTGATATCGTTGAAACGATTCGCTACGCAAAAGACGATGACAAGGTTACTGGTATCGTTTTAGCACTCAAAGAGCTGCCAGAAACCAACCTGACCAAGCTGCGCTACATTGCTAAAGCATTGAATGAGTTCAAAGCATCAGGCAAACCGATTTATGCGGTGGGTGACTTTTACAACCAAAGCCAATACTACCTAGCCAGCTACGCAACTAAGGTATTCCTATCACCAGATGGTGGGGTTCTTCTTAAAGGCTATAGCGCTTACTCGCTTTACTACAAAACGTTGTTAGAGAAACTAGACGTCAACACGCACGTGTTCCGTGTAGGCACTTATAAGTCAGCTATCGAACCTTTCATTCGTGATGACATGTCAGACGCAGCGAAAGAGTCCGCTTCTCGTTGGTTAAGCCAACTATGGGGTGCGTACGTTGATGATGTCAGCAACAACCGTCAAATAGACGCTAAGACACTGAACCCAAGCATGGACACCTTCTTGAAAGAACTTGAGTCTGTGGACGGTGACATTGCAAAACTGGCCGAGAAACTTGGCTTAGTGGATGAGCTAGCGACACGCCAGCAAGTTCGACTAGAGCTTGCCGATGTTTTCGGCAGTGACGGCCAAGACAGCTACAACGCGTTTGGTTACTACGAATACCGTACAACCATGCTTCCAAACATGACTAGTGAATCACACGACGTTGCCGTGATTGTAGCGAGCGGCGCAATTATGGATGGCAAGCAACCACGTGGCACCGTTGGCGGCGATACCACAGCAGCCCTACTGCGCCAAGCACGTAACGACGATAAAGTGAAAGCGGTTGTACTTCGTGTCGATAGCCCAGGTGGCAGTGCCTTTGCTTCTGAAGTTATCCGTAATGAAATAGAAGCGATCAAGCAAGCGGGTAAACCGGTTGTTGTGTCGATGTCGAGCCTTGCTGCTTCGGGTGGTTACTGGATCTCGATGGGTGCGGATAAGATCCTAGCTCAGCCAACCACACTAACGGGTTCAATTGGTATCTTCAGTGTTATCACCACCTTCGAAAAAGGGTTGAACGATATTGGTGTTTACACTGATGGCGTTGGCACCTCACCTTTCTCAGGTCTTGGTATTACAACTGGACTTAGCGATGGCGCGAAAGACGCGTTCCAAATGGGCATTGAAAACGGATACCGCCGATTCATCAGCCTAGTTGGAGAAAATCGCGGTCTGGAAGTCGATGCTGTCGACAAGATTGCTCAAGGTCGAGTTTGGACAGGTCAAGATGCGATTCAGAAAGGCTTAGTCGATGAGATTGGTGATTTCGATGATGCGGTTGCAGCTGCGGCTTCACTTGCAGAGCTTGAAAGCTACAACATCTACTGGGTAGAAGAGCCACTTTCGGCCACTGAACAATTTATTCAAGAATTTATGAACCAAGTTCAGATGTCGATAGGCCTAGATATTCAATCGATGATACCAAGCAGTTTACAGCCTGTTACTCAACAGTTAGCTCAAGATAGCCAGCTGTTAGGCAACTTTAACGACCCACAAGGCCGATACGCTTTCTGCTTAAATTGCCAAGTTCAATAAGTTGAGCCAATAACTCAATAGCTAAGGGGTGCCTCTGTGTGAGGTGCCTCTTTTTATTGCATGATAATTCGCTATAATCGCCCCCCTGTTCCCTACATCACACTAAGTATTAATCGCCATGGAAAGAAAACACATCTATATCGCGTACACCGGCGGCACAATTGGCATGCAGAAGTCTATTGACCACGGCTATGTTCCAGTCGCAGGTTTCATGGATAAGCAGCTAGCTGGCATGCCTGAATTCCATCGCCCAGAGATGCCTAAGTACACCATTCACGAATACTCTCCATTAATGGACTCTTCAGATATGACGCCACTTGATTGGCAGACTATCGCTGATGACATTCGCGCGAACTACGATAAGTACGATGGTTTCGTTATCCTGCATGGCACAGACACTATGGCTTACACTGCCTCTGCACTGTCTTTCATGCTTGAAAACCTCGGCAAACCTGTGATTGTTACGGGCTCTCAGATCCCACTAGCAGAGCTTCGTTCAGACGGACAAGCAAACCTGCTGAATGCGCTACACATTGCCGCAAACTACCCTATCAACGAAGTGACACTGTTCTTCAACAACAAGTTGATGCGTGGTAACCGCAGCACAAAATCACACGCAGATGGCTTCAATGCGTTTACGTCTCCAAACCTGAATCCATTGCTAGAAGCGGGTATCAATATCCAACTTAGCAATAACGTAAAGGTAAACGAACAACCTAAAGGTGCTTTCAAGGTTCATAACATTACTCCGCAACCTATCGGCGTAATCACAATGTACCCAGGCATCTCACACGAAGTTATCCGTAACACGCTATTACAACCTGTTAACGCGATGATTCTGCTTACTTTCGGTGTGGGTAACGCACCACAAAACCCAGAACTGCTTCAGCACCTGAAAGATGCCTCAGAGCGCGGTGTTATTGTGGTGAACCTAACTCAATGTTTGGCTGGTAAAGTCAACATGGGTGGTTACGCGACAGGTTGTGCACTAGCAGAAGCGGGCGTGGTGAGTGGTTACGATATGACACCAGAAGCGGCACTGGCGAAGTTGCATTATCTATTAAGCCAAAACCTAGGCTACGAAGAAGTGAAGGCTCAGATGCAACAAGTATTGCGCGGTGAGATGAGCTTATAACCTGTTCAAGGATTCACGTTAAAGCCAGTTATTCTATGAAAGTAACGGCGGCTTAACGTGAACTAAATCGTTTTATTGCTTATAAATAAACGAGTTAAACTAAAAGGGGTGGCACATTGCCACCCCTTTGTTGTAATTTAAGCTTAATGATTCGGGTTAACTCTCACAATGTCTTCTTGATCTGACTTAAACTGTTTCTTTAGTTCAGACTTAGATTTAAAGCTAATCTCACCACCAGCTGCAATTGTCATATGTTGAGCTTCAGAGTTATGTTTAGATTGGTATAACATAACCGCTTGCATACACGAGTCGCGCTGTTCTTTTGAGAGCGCCGTACCTTCTGGCCATTTACCCGTTTCAACTGCGTAGGTTAAACGTTCGTAGACCTCGGGTGTCATTGCGCTAAGAAGTTGTTCTGCATCCATGGTAAAGCCTTAGTTTTAACAATTTTCACCAGAAAATAACCCGTAACAGAATTGAGTCAAGAACCTGACCAATAATAAGTGCATCTGATCACAAGTGAAGGAATATGAAAATTATGAAATGGTTGGCGATTAGCCTATTGCCTTTCACTCTGGTTGGGTGTCTTGAAGGGAACAAAAATACCGATCAACTGTGCCAAAGCAATCCGGGTCTTCAGTGTGAACAATTGAACATGAACGATGGGCAATGTCGTGTCGCACGTACCGACCTCATCTGGCATCGATTTGAAGTTCAGAAGCAACCCACCGAAATCAACAAAATTAAAGAATTCGAATTAGTCACTGCCTACAAAAAGTGCCTAGAGCTCGCGGCACAGATCGAAACGATCGATCAATCTAAGCTGCAAGAGCGTCGCTTTACCTCTTTAATGCACAGTATCGAAGAGTCTGAGCGCATTGTTGATGAGCTATCGAAATCTGATACACCGGAAACGCTTTACTTCTTGTGGTCGCAAACTGGGGACACCAATGCCAGACGCAGTTTCCTACAACTAGAAGGCTCTGAAGCGTTAAACACAGCTGAGATGCAATATGCCTTGGCAACCTTCTATACCACCCGCAATCATATAAAGACACTTAAGCTACTCAATAATGCGCTAACGCTTTCTAATGGCTCGGTAGCCAACACTGAAATCTTCAAGTCGATGGCCAGTATCAACCACAGCCTGGGACATATGGAAAAAGCGTACGTTTGGGCAATGGTTGCCAAAGACTTTGACGTGCCGATTGCTTCTGAAGCCGAGCTCACGGTGTTGTACCATTTCGACAAGGCAACCTATAAGCAGCTAAATAAAGACGCAGATAACATCGTCGAAGCGATTGAGGATGGAATTTACAGCCCTTCAATCGTCCCGAGTTACTGATCGCTTCATTTATAGTGTTCTTACTTAAGCTTCTTATTCACCTGCTTTCAAATAAAAACAGCTACCTTTTTGGTAGCTGTTTTTATTTGTACTAGAGTTAAATCTGAAATCTTGGGCGTTTCAGCATTCCTAAATCGACAAATGCGACCTGTAAGGATTAGACAATAGTTACAAGTTATTTCGTACTTTCGTCATTTTTGTTGAAAATTAACGACACTGAATTAACACAGAACCGTTCACCTGTGGTCTTCGGGCCATCTGGAAAAACGTGACCTAAATGGCTATCACAGGCGGTACAACGGATCTCTACACGCTTCATTCCGTGACTTAGATCTTCTATATAGCGTACTGCTTCATCATTCACTGGGGCATCAAAGCTTGGCCAACCACACCCAGAGTCATATTTGTTATCCGACAGAAACAAAGGGCTTTCACAGCATGTGCAGCTATAGACGCCAGTCTTATGGTTGTGCAGTAACTTGCCGCTATATGGGGCTTCAGTACCACGCTCACGACACACTGAAAATTCGTCGTCCGTTAGGCGCTCACGCCAGTATTCATCAGGCTTTATCATATTTCCTCCCTTTTGAATCACGTTAATATCTCTCCACATTCTCAGTTATTATATTTACTTTTTTCTATAAAGGCTTGCATATGAGTCGTTTTGTAGCACATACTTTCTCACCAGGAAACATTGTACATATACACTCATAAGTGAATCATCATTTAGGGGTATTTTACCCAACTGGAAGGGTACAGAGCCACTTGCAATGGTCAATTTTCAATCACTTACACCCAATTGTTAAGAAAAGCGTCGCTTTTTTTTGACATTAAACAAGTTAAGTCGGATTATCTATTGCAGATGTATACTGGATTCTGTAATTTTACTACCAGTTATCTTTAATCAGAAATTAAGTTGTGGAGCAACTACAATGACTATCAAAGTAGGTATTAACGGTTTTGGCCGTATCGGCCGTTTCGTATTCCGCGCAGCTCAAGAGCGTGCAGACATCGAAGTAGTAGGTATTAACGATCTAATCGACGTAGAGTACATGGCATACATGCTTAAGTACGACTCAACTCACGGCCGTTTCAACGGTACTGTTGAAGTTGAAGGCGGTAACCTAATCGTTAACGGTAAAACTGTACGTGTTACAGCTGAGCGTAACCCAGAAGACCTTAAGTGGGATGCTATCGACGTAGACGTAGTTGCTGAAGCAACTGGTCTTTTCCTAACTGACGAGACTGCACGTAAGCACATCACTGCTGGCGCTAAGAAAGTAGTTCTTACTGGTCCTTCTAAAGATGCAACTCCAATGTTCGTAATGGGCGTTAACCAAGCATCTTACGCTGGTCAAGACATCGTTTCTAACGCTTCTTGTACTACTAACTGTCTTGCACCTATCGCTAAAGTACTTAACGATAAGTGGGGCATTGAGTCTGGTCTTATGACTACAGTTCACGCTACTACAGCAACTCAAAAAACTGTAGATGGCCCTTCTGCTAAAGACTGGCGCGGTGGCCGTGGTGCTTCTCAAAACATCATCCCATCTTCAACTGGTGCTGCTAAAGCTGTAGGCGTTGTTCTTCCAGAACTAAACGGCCTTCTAACTGGTATGGCTTTCCGTGTACCAACTGCTAACGTATCTGTAGTTGACCTAACAGTTAACCTAAAAGAAGCTGCATCTTACGAAGAAATTTGTGCTGCAATGAAAGAAGCTTCTGAAGGCGAAATGGCTGGCGTTCTTGGTTACACTGAAGACCAAGTAGTATCACAAGATTTCATCGGTGAAGTTCAAACTTCAGTATTCGATGCTAAAGCTGGTGTTGCTCTAACTGACAAATTCGTTAAAGTTGTATCTTGGTACGACAACGAAATCGGTTACTCAAACAAAGTTCTAGACCTAATCGCTCACATCTCTAAGTAATTTCTTTTTAGAAATCGCTTTAGATAAGCATTAGCGAAGGCTGTTTTGAGCAGACTTTGAAAAAGGCGACCTTAGTGTCGCCTTTTTAATGCCTGCTATCTTTTAAACCGCGTCTGTCTAAGCTCATCAAGATAGCCCAAACGCAAAATTCAATTCTAATACTGACTCTGCTTGTTACTCATGAAAACACAAGCATCACTCTAGTCAGCATTTGAATTCAATTTCCTTAGAAGGATCATGTAATGGATTTATCTACTCTACCTGCACTGGCGGTACTTTCTGACAACGTCACTATCGTTGAACACGAAGGTGTAAAACTGGTTCGCGTTATCCACGATAAAGCAAACGCAGCGATTTCACTGTTTGGCGGCCATGTGGTGTCATTCCAACCGCAAGGTCAAGAAGACCTAATTTGGATGAGCCAACAAGCTAAGTTCGATGGTAAAACGGCTCTGCGTGGTGGTATTCCAGTATGTTGGCCTTGGTTTGGCCGCATTGCAGCACCAGCACATGGTTTTGCCCGTTCAAGTGAATGGCAATTGGTTGAACACCGTGAAAGCGAAGCTGGCGTGATTGTTAGCTTAGGTCTGAAGCCAAGCGAAGAGACGCTAGCAGTATGGCCTCATCAGTTTGATGCTCGCTTGAATGTTGAGATCGGCGAACAACTAAAAGTAACGCTGGACGTGAAGAACACTGATTCTCAGCCATGGACTTTCTCTGGTGCACTACACACTTACCTAAACGTTGGCGATATCCACAACACAACCACCACTGGTATGGGTGCTGAGTACATTGATAGCCTGCAAGGTGGCAAGATCTGCCAAGGTGGATCTGAACTGGTACTGACCGACACGATTGACCGCGTTTACACGCAACCAGAAGCGCAAATCTTTGTTGCTGACAAGAAGCTGGATCGCACGCTAACAGTTGAAAACCACGGTCATAACTCTGCAGTACTGTGGAACCCGTGGGCAGAAGGCGCTGCGGGTATGGGCGACATGCAAGACGACGGTTACCTAACCATGCTATGTGTTGAATCAACACTGCACGCACCAAGCCTAGAAGCAGGAAAAACATTACAGCCTGGTGAAAGCCACCAGCTGATTACTGTGATTAGTGCCCAATAACCGTATAAATACAGTTATAAAAAACGATTTTTGAGCGGCTTTATGTCGCTCTTTTACTTTTTGGTTTTAGCTCGTTACACTTGCGCTGTCTATTCTCCTTTAGAGGTCTCCATGACTTACCAATGCCCTTTGTGTCACCAATCTTTATCTCAAAACGATCGTACGTTTAAGTGTGAAAAGAACCATCAGTTCGACCTAGCGAAAGAAGGCTACGTCAATTTGATGCCTGCGCACCACAAACGCTCAAAAGATCCAGGTGACAACAAAGAGATGATGCAGGCACGTCGTCGCTTCCTTGAAGGTAACCACTATGACCCAATGCGCCAAGCGGTGGTGACGTTGTGTTCTCGCTATCTACCAGAAGAGACGCCTAGCCTATTGGATATTGGTTGTGGCGAAGGTTATTACACCAACGAAATTGCTGTGAATCTTCAAGAAAAGAAAGGGGCTACTTTTGGCCTAGACATTTCTAAGATTGCTATCAAATACGCCGCTAAACGCTACCCTGCTGTCGACTTCTCAGTTGCATCAAGCCATCGCCTACCCTTTGCTGAAAACAGCTTAGACGGAATTCTACGCATTTACGCGCCTTGCAAGGCTGAAGAGTTACAACGCACCATCAAAGATAATGGTGTGGTGATCACCGTGACACCAGCTAGCCGACACCTGTATCAACTGCGTGATGCAATTTATGATGGCGTTCGCTTGCACGACGAAGATCCAGAAGTGATCGAAGGTTTTACGCTTGAGCATCAAGAGCAACTAAACTATATGATGGAACTATCGGGGTCAGATGCATTCGACCTGCTACAGATGACGCCGTTTGCTTGGAAGGCGAGTGAAGAGTTTAAACTACAACTCACCGAGGCAGAGCAATTCAACTGTGAAGCTGACTTTATGCTGCGAGTGTACCGCAAACAAATTTAATTGATATTGATTATCGTTTGCATTGAAATCTTATCTTGCCTCCTTTAGTATGCGTGTTCTTCAAGGAGGCATTTCATGCAACGTATTATTCTTATCGGATTAGCTACTCTTCTCACGGCTTGTGCTAGTCAACCTGCAAAAGACACTTCTCAAAAAGTGGCTCAAACGGAATCCGTTTCCACATTCTATGACTACCAGTTCGCTTCTCCACAAGGCGAAACACTTTCTCTCGATGCATTACCCGAGCAGCTGATTGACGCTGATGTGGTTCTAATTGGCGAATGGCACACGCATTCTGCCATTCACCGCTTCCAAACCGACTTCTTAAAAGCGCGCCGCAACGCAACATCAAACATTGCGCTTTCAATGGAACAGTTCACTCGAGAGCACCAAGCCACACTTGACCAATACTTAAACGGCGAAATTGGCGAACAAATTCTCATGTCTCAAGCGGCAGCTTGGCCAAATTACGAAAGTGATTACCGCGCGTTAGTTGAGTTCGCAAAAGCCAACGACGTCGATGTTATTGCGGCAAATGCACCAAAGCCATTCGTGCAGTGTATTGGCCGTAAAGGATTGCCTTACCTAGACCAATTATCGACCGAGCAACGCCAATGGATTGCTGCCGAAGTGGATACTGGCGATAGCCCTTACAAAGAAAAGTTCATGGCTTCTATGCATCACGGTACGCCAGAGCAAACAGAAAAGCAGTTTGCCGCTCAGGTTACCTGGGACGAAACCATGGCTGAGTCGATTGTGGATTACCTAGCATCAAACCCTGATAAACAAGTGATTCACGTGGCTGGCAAGTTCCACACCGAGGGTGGTTTAGGGACGGCGGCATCAATTCTACGTCGTAACCCTGATTTAAAAATCGCCATCATCAGCCCGGTTGAAGCGATCTCATCGGATAGCGGTGATTATCAGCTTGAAGTGCTTTCGCCGCCGGCTCGCTTTGTTAAGAAAGAGAACCGAATGAAGACATACAAGCATCTGTCAAAACGTAGCGCTAGCCTAGAGTGTGAGTAGGATCTGTTGATCCACTCTTCTAAGCTAAAGAGTCGATGGGCTAATCCTAGATAATTAGCCCATCGTCACAACTTGATCACGTTCCCGTCATTCATCCTAACTCTATCTAAAATCAAACATTCTTATCGGCACAAGACTTGCTTAGTAAATAGACGATTTAACCAAGCAGACGAAAATGTAATGTGCGAATAAAAAAACATCACTATCGATGATTAATTGCACAAGTTTTTCACACCTCTGCCGATACTATATTTAAGGATAGGTAAGGAGAGCTATATGACGCCAGTAGGAACGAGTAATACTCAGCTGTATTCGCCTTCGCAGATGAACGCTAAGAGTTCAGCTAACGAAGCTGAAAAGCCTACACCGCTTAAGGTTGAGCAAAATACGGTTAAGCTTTCTGATGAAGGCAAAGCACTCTTATCTGCCCTAAAAGAAATTGATAAAGAAGCGAAGAAAGTCGAAGCAGAAAACGCGACAGTTACCGATAAAGTTGAGTCATTCGCTCATGGTGCCTTGGGTATGGATCACCCAGATAAGATTGAAGAAGAAGATGATGGTTCTTATTCAGCGGGGCAATACCTGTCCGCAGCGGCAACCGTAGGCGGTATTCTTCTCGCACTCATTTAGCCTTGCCAACCTATCGCATTCTCTAGAATAAAAGCGATTTATCGTTACGACAATAGACCCGATTAGGTCTAAAAAACGAGTTCATTCCATAATTCCGCTCTCATTTTAATGGAATAATACTCGTGAAAAACACTTTTGAGCTTATCGATAAGCCAACCTTTTTTGGTGCTATAGCACTCCTACTCACGATAGTTTTCCCGCTCATTTTGTTCCCTGCACAGGGCGCAGACTGGATTGCGGTTGCGAAAACATTCATGACTGATCAACTCGGATTCCTGTATCTTGCTCTAGGTCTCGCAGCCTGTGCATTTATGGTGTACGTAGTATTCAGTGATATGGGACAAATTAAACTAGGCGAAGCTGATGAAGAGCCTGAGTTTAAAACTGCATCATGGGCTGCCATGCTATTTTGTGGCGGTATCGGTGCAAGTATCTTGTATTGGGGCTGTATTGAGTGGGCTTACTACTACCAATCACCGCCTTTCCAACTAGAACCTGGCAGTGAAGAAGCAGTACGCTGGGCTGCGACCTACGGCCTATTCCACTGGGGACCAATCGCATGGTCTATCTACCTAATCCCGGCAATTCCTATCGCTTACTTCTTCTACGTACGTAAACAACCTGTTCTAAAGATTTCAAGCGCATTAATGCCTGTTCTTGGTGAACACCGTAGTAAAGGCGTACCAGGAAAGATCGTTGATATCCTATTCATTTTCGGTCTATTAGGCGGCGCTGCAACAACATTAGGTTTAGCCGCTCCTCTGATCACTGAAGGTCTAAATCACCTATTTGGTCTACCTAAAAATAACCTAACGCAAGTGATGGTGCTTTTAGTGTGTACTGCGATTTTTGCTTACTCATCTTATGCTGGATTGGAAAAAGGCATCAAGATCCTAAGTAACATCAACTTCTGGGGTGCGATGGGTCTACTGGCTTTCGTTCTGATCGCGGGTCCAACAATCTTCATGTTAGAAACAGGCTTAGACTCAATTGGTCGTCTACTGTCTAACTTCTTCGTGATGGCAACGTGGGCTGAACCATTTGGTGGTTACGGTACATTCGAAAACACTCACTTCCCACAAGACTGGACGATTTTCTACTGGGCATGGTGGCTAGTATTTGCACCGAGTATGGGTCTGTTTGTTGCGCGTATCTCTCGCGGCAGAACCATCAAACAAATGGTGTCAGGGTCGATCTTCTTTGGTTCTCTAGGTTGTTTCCTGTTCTTCATGATCTTAGGTAACTACGGCCTATCACTGCAGCTTTCTGGTGAGCTAGATGTCGTTGCCATTTTGAATGCGGAAGGCGCAACCAAAGCTATCTTCTCGATGCTTGCACAATTGCCAATGAGCACGCTGGTTATCGCTGTATTTACAATGCTGTGTATCATTTTCACGGCAACAACATTTGACTCTATCTCATACATCCTAGCGTCTGTTGTACAAAATAACGTGACCGAAGAGCCAATGCGCTGGAACCGTATGTTCTGGGCATTTACTCTGTCGTTCTTACCAACGATTCTAATGTTCTTAGGCGGTCTAAGTACGCTACAAACGGCGGCGATTGTTGGTGGCTTACCACTGCTTGCTATCTCTGTGATGCTGATGATTTCAGCGGTTCGTGCGACTAACCTCGACCTACGCCATCAAGATGCGTATATCGAGCCAACGATCAACATCGAAGAACTGCCAGACATGGACCCTTGGTCTGCTGAAGGTATGGCGTTGGCTCAGTTTGAGAAAGAAAGAGATGCAGCACAAGAAGCCGCAGAACTTGAGCGTGTTGCTTACACAGAACTTGCCGCAGTGAAGAAAGAAATTCGCGCTTATGTGTTAGAACAAGGTTCACAAATGGAAACTCACGAGTTACCAGAGAACCTACAACAAGCACTTGAGCAGGCCGAGAGTAATCTTAGTGCCGCACAAGCGAAAAAGATCGAGTTATCTGAGCAAGCTCAGAATGCTCGTATCACGTTCAACCAGGTGGTTGCAGACTTACCGCTTGCTTGACATTAGCCATGACACAGTCCATTGATTTGGACCCTCCTAAATACGACAAAGGCTCACAGAAATGTGAGCCTTTTTTTATTCGGGTGATTGACTAGTCTTCGTTAACTAGCGGTTCGGGTGGTTCAAGATGTGTTCTTCCCAATCGACAACATCGATTTCGTATACCACTTTGTTACGAACGCTTTCACCTGCTGCATGCATCTCTGTTTTTGATCCGGTGATCAACGGGTGCCATTCAGGGATCGGCTTAGATTCTGATAGAAGACGGTAAGCACAAGTGTCTGGTAGCCAGTGAAACTCATCGATCTTGTCACGAGTCAGCTTCAAACACTCTTCACCTGAAGTGAAGCGGTTCGGGTAATCTTTACACGAACATGTTTTGTCGTTTAACCAGCTACACGCCACATTGGTGTAGTAAACTTCATCGCTATCTTCATCCATTAGTTTATGCAGGCAGCACTTACCACAACCGTCACAAAGTGATTCCCACTCGTTCTCGGTCATCTGTTCTAGTGTCTTTTCTTGCCAAAATGGATTCGTCATAGGATTACTTCTTACTCTTTTACTGGGGTGCGTGTTATACCGCTAGCCCATAAAAAGTTCAAGGATAATAATTGTTCATTCTTTGATTCAATCAACAGCTGTCACTCTCATCATTTTTTGCTACTATCGCGCACCCTGTTATTTAGTGAGTTTAATTTGATGGAATGTCGCCTAGGTTGTGGAGCATGCTGTATCGCTCCAAGTATTACATCTGCTATTCCTGGAATGCCTAATGGTAAGCCTGCTGGGGTACGCTGCATCCAATTAAATGAGCAAGATCTCTGCAAATTATTTGGTCAACCTTCACGCCCGAAGGTATGTCACCAATTCAAAGCTTGCCCTGTCATTTGTGGTAAAACCGACCAAGAAGCCCTTGATAACCTGATCGAGTTAGAAGCTATTACCTAAGCGTATTAGCCCTTTTCTATATCCCAGCAATTTCTTTTCCTACTCATACTTTGCTTTAGGTTATAGGTGCTTATGAGGCCTCAATAGTCTTTCAAACAATACTGACTACCTCGCTATGAGTAATAACCGTTTCAGGAAACTCTCGGCGAAATAAAGCCATCGATAAGACATCACAGATCAATGAGGCCTTTATTCTCGTACCCATAAACCAACCAATAACTTGCCTTGAATAAAGGTCAATAATGGCAACTAATTATAGCCAATATTTGTTTGTAGCTACGTCGGTGATATCTCCTGCCCATTTTTAAATTAGCAGTCGTTGCACTGAAGACCTGAGCTAGCAAGGCCGTAACTACGGGTATTCAGTTCAGGTCAAGAAGTGGACAATATCTTATAAACTTGAAGTACTATGTGTATATCATCAGGTAGCGTTTTTATTTACTTTGTTGTCAGCCAATATATTGGATAATATGGCAATAATACATTATGGAAGGAAAATGTGATGAGTAAAAAAATGACCATGGCGGAGATTTCAAGACAGCTTGGAATTTCAACAATGACCGTGTCACGTTACTTTAATGACGGTTATGTCTCGGCTGAAAATCGCCTTAAAATTGATGCTATCGTCAAAGAAAATCATTATACCCCTAATATATTTGCTCGTTCCATTCGTAGCCAATCTAATATTATTGGTTTCGTTGCTCCTCGCATTGAGTCATATACAACTAGTTTAGTAATCAAAGGGGCACTGGCGGCTGCCAATGAATCACAAGTACGAATGCTTTTTCATGCCTCAGGGTTTAACCATGAGTCAGAATGCCAAGCTGTGAGAGAGTTTAATGGCTTAAATGCATTGGGCACTATTATTATTGCTTCAAAGCACAGTGTCGAAGAGACGTTTTATCAAACCTTAGACAATGTGTTATTTATTGGTAAAAACACCCCCCACCATTGCTGTTTATATTACCCCGACCATGCTGCAATTAAAGCACTCGTTTCCCAAACCATCACTCAGTTAAAACAACAGCAGGCACCGCTGGCAGCCGTACATTATATTTATGATGAGCGTATGCTTTCCAGCCGTACTAAGTTGATGCAAGCCACCATTACTGACACCGTCCCTGAGTTGAATTTTTCACTACAAGCTCTAGCCAACTCGGAGGACAAAGCCGGCTACCAGGCAATTCAATTACAGCCTAATCATGTCTACTTTTGTGCCACCGATAATATTGCTATTCGTTTATATCGTCGCGCCAAAGAACAGCAACTCAAGATTGGTCATAACTTATGGATTGTAGGCATGGGTGACTATGACTACAGCGATTTGTTAGTCCCAAGCCTGACTACTGTCGCTTTTAACTACTATCAAGTGGGCTACCAAGCTGTCAAAAAATTGCTCAAGCGCGATTTCAGTTCCGTTGAAGGCACATTCGACATAAGAATGAGAGAAAGTTCACAGTTTCTCTGAAATTGTATTGAGTCCAAATAGGTTCCATTTAACACTATGTGTTAACGATAACACACATAGTATAACCGATGACACTCGCTAATAATCTACACTCAAAACCACTCGCGTGGTGGAAGAAAGCAACTGCCTACCAAATTTATCCCCGTAGTTTTTATGATACAAACCAGGACGGTATTGGTGACATCAATGGGATCATTGCTAAGCTAGATTATCTTGCTGATTTGGGCATTGATTTAATATGGATCTGCCCATTCTACGCATCACCGAATGATGATAACGGTTACGATATCAGTGACTATCAAGCGATTCATCCTGACTTTGGAACCCTTGAGGATGTGGATAAATTAATCACTGCTGCTCATGAACGTGGCATTCGCATTATTATGGATTTAGTGATAAACCACACTAGCGATGAGCATCCATGGTTCATCGAATCGCGAGATAACAAAGATAGCCCTAAGCGTGATTGGTATATTTGGCGTGATGGTTGTGAGCCTACAGCTGAAAAGCCGACTTGCGAACCAAATAACTGGGAAAGTATTTTTCATGGTAGTGCATGGGAATATGATGACAAAACTGCACAATATTATTTGCACCTATTTTCTAAAAAACAGCCAGATCTTAATTGGGAAAACCCTGAAGTTAAACAAGCACTATTTAAAATGATTCATTGGTGGTTGGAACGAGGTATTGATGGTTTCCGTGTCGATGCAATTAGCCATATTCAAAAACAAGCTGGTTTACCCTCTTTACCCAATCCAAAGGGTGAAAACTATGTCTCTTCATTCGATTATCATATGAATGTGGCAGGGATTGAAAAACATCTGTATGAGTTAAAAGAGCAGGCGTTTTCGCCTTTTGATATCGTGACCGTTGGTGAGGCCAATGGGGTGACGGCCGACAACGCATTGCCTTGGGTTGCTGAAGCGACCGAGCACGATCAAGGTGGTGTTTTTAACATGATTTTTCAGTTTGAACACATGAAGCTATGGTCGGAAGAACAAAGCAACGAGAATTTCGATCTCGTGGCGTTCAAACGCATTTTATCGCGTTGGCAAGATGCCTTAGAAGGTAAAGGCTGGAATGCGCTTTATTTAGAAAACCACGATCAAGCTCGTAGTATTGATACTTTTGCCGATCCTAACTCTAGGTATGCCAGTGCTACCGCGTTAGCGAGTTGTTATTTCTTGATGAAAGGAACTCCATTTATTTATCAGGGCCAAGAGATTGGTATGGTAAATCATCAGTTTACTTCTCTTGACGAATTTAACGATGTGTCTGCGAGAAATTTAATTCAAAAGCTATCGCAACAAGGTCAGAGCGATGCCGATATCTTAGCCTTGTTAAATCAAGTATCCCGCGACCACAGTCGCTTGCCAATGCAATGGAATGACCAGGATTTTGCCGGTTTTTCTGAGGTGCAACCTTGGTTCTCGGTGAATCAACAGTATGCAGATATCAATGTTGAGCAACAACAGCAAGATCCAAATTCGATCTTAGGTTTCTATAAGCAGTTGATTGCTTTGCGTAAGTCACATGAAAGCTTAGTGGTTGGCCGTTATCAATTACTGCTAGCTAACGATCCTAATATCTATGTTTATCAACGTGTTGCTCAAGATATGACATGGACCATTATTACCAATTTAAGTCCACAAGAGAGCGTTGTTGATATCGACTGCACCCAATTAGGCGAGTTAATGCTTGATAATCAGAATATTAACAATGAACACGTTCGCTCAGATTTTATAACAACGCAAATAGCCCCCGCTTATGCCGCGTATATATTTGCAAGAAAGCACTAAATTATATTTATGGCTAGGCGCTGATAACGTTAGCCTGTATTTAAATCAAGGAACTATTTATGAGTAAGTTACTATCGTTTGATTTTTGGCAACGATTTGGGAAGTCCCTTATCGTTGTTATCGCGGTGATGCCTGCCGCTGGTATCATGATATCACTAGGTAAAGTGGTCGCAATGTATGCGGGTGGGTTTGGTGCCATTGAAACACTAGGCGCTATAATGGAAAACATAGGTTGGGGGATCATTGTTAACCTTCACCTATTATTTGCGGTCGCGATTGGTGGCTCGTGGGCAAAAGAGCGTGCAGGTGGCGCATTTGCCGCGCTAATTGCCTTCATCTTAATCAACCGTATCACTGGGGTTATATTGGGCGTGGATAACGCTATGCTCAGTGACCCAGAAGCGGTTGTGATGAGCCTATTTGGTTCTGAGTTACCTGTCTCTCAATTCTTCACGAATATTTTGGGTGCTCCTGCCCTAAATATGGGTGTGTTTATCGGTATTATGTCTGGCTATTTAGGTGCCAACTTATTTAACCGCTATCATGACTTCGCTCGCTTACCTCAGGCATTAGCATTTTTCAACGGTAAGCGTTTTGTACCTTTTGTTGTTATTTTCTATTCGCTGATTATTGCGTTTGGTTTATCTGTAATATGGCCTTTAATTCAAGGTACGCTTAATGATTTTGGTCAATGGATTGCTACCTCTAAAGACACTGCACCGATCACTGCTCCTTTCTTGTATGGTACGTTAGAGCGTTTATTACTGCCATTTGGTTTACACCACACTTTAACTATTCCAATGAATTACACCGAGTTGGGTGGTACTTATGAGCTTTTGACTGGGATGAATGCGGGCTCAAGTGTTTATGGTCAAGATCCATTATGGCTTGCTTGGGTCAGCGATTTAAATAATCTTAAATTAAGCGATCCGACAACTTACCAACACCTGTTAGATACGGTGCACCCAGCACGCTTTAAAGCAGGCCAAGTTATTATCGCAGCCTCTTCATTGATTGGTATTGGACTTGCGATGTATCACTGTGTTGATAGTGATAAGCGCGCACAATATAAGCCAATGTTCTTATCTGCCTGTCTTGCTGTGTTATTAACCGGTGTGACTGAGCCTATTGAATTCATGTTTATGTTTATCGCTCCCGTTTTGTATGTTGCACATGCTGTGTTAACAGGAGTTGCATTTGCGTTGGTCGATGTGATGGACCTACGTGTACATGCCTTTGGTTTGATTGAGTTACTCACTCGTATACCTATGATGGTTTCAGCGGGCATCGGTGGTGATCTGGTTCGCTTTGCATTAGTTTCTATTGTTTTCTTTGTGGTTAACTATGGATTGTTCCGCTTCCTAATCGTGAAATTGAAGTTACCAACACCGGGTCGTATGGGTAACTACCTGGATGAAAGCTCAGAATCGATGTCAGAAGATGAGAAGATGAACATTATTATTCAGAATTTAGGTGGCCGTGCCAATATTGCTGAGATTGATGCTTGTATGACTCGCTTGCGTATTACAGTTAATGATCCGAAGTTGGTTGCTGAATATGCGTCATGGAAGCCGACAGGGGCTCTTGGTGCTGTGATTAAAGAACAGGGTGTACAAGTTATTTATGGCCCTGGGGTGGATGTTATTAAATCTAAGTTAATAGAGAAATATTCAGCACAACCTGCGTAATTCTTTTTAGATCAAATAACCTCGAGAAACGCAGCCTTGCGCTGCGTTTTATCTCACTAGAATAAATAAGTGAATAATAATGAAGTTAATGACACTAAATACCCACAGTTGGCAAGAAGAAAAACAGCTAGAAAAGTTAGATGTGGTCGCGCAAGCCATTATCGAGCAAGGGTGCGATGTGGTTGCATTACAGGAAGTGAATCAACATCAAGATAGCCCGGCCGTTGATGCCAATATATTAACCAATCACACTGTGTTGGCGAATAACTATGGTTATTTATTACAGAAAAAACTCATGGAATACGGTCATCACTACCAACTTACGTGGGATTTCGTTCATCAAAGTTATGAAGTATATCAAGAGGGGCTCTCATTTTTAACGCGACTACCGATTGTCGAACATGAGGTCATTGATTTAAGTGATAGCTATGATGTGAGCTTTTGGAAACATCGGCGAGCAGTGCGTATTAAAGTGACCTCTCAACAGGGTGATTTTAATCTTTATAATTGTCATTGTGGCTGGTGGAATGACTCAGAGAACTCATTTGAGGATCAGTTCGACCGAATCAAGGCAACTTTACCAACAGAGTTGAGCTTTCTATTAGGCGATTTCAACAACCCAAGCCATATACGTAATGAAGGCTATGATTACGTATTACAACGCGGTTTGATGGATTGTTATGAAGTTGCTGAAATCAAAGATGATGGAACCACTGTCATTAAAAACATTGATGGTTGGGAGCAAAATAGCCAAGCGTTACGCATTGATTTAGTACTTAGTAATCAGCCTGTAGTGGTAAAGCAGCATAAGGTGATTTTTAATCACGATTTTTATCCGGTTGTATCAGATCACTTTGGGGTGTTGGTAGAAGTAGAACTTACTTAATTTTTATCAACTCATCGTAGTTTAAATAAAAAGAATACTGACACAAATACGGCTAATTATCAGGTCACTCTTACTTGCTAAAATAGCGATAGAATACGACTGACCTTAACGATCTTTAGTGCGAGTTCGAAGTGATTACATAAGATTCTCTGTTCTTTCTTTCAACTATATACACAAGATTTCACACTTCTGCGAAATCTAAACTATCTTGTTGATACTGGTACAGATTAATAAGGATCGTTATGAATAGGTATATCGCAGAAATATTCGGTACATTTTGGTTGGTGTTAGGTGGTTGTGGTAGTGCCGTCTTAGCCGCTGCTTTTCCCGATGTAGGTATCGGCTTACTCGGGGTTTCCCTCGCGTTTGGTTTAACCGTACTCACCATGGCTTTTGCTATTGGCCATATATCCGGCTGTCATCTCAACCCTGCTGTTACAATTGGTCTTTGGAGCGGTGGCCGCTTTGATGCCAAAGACGTCGCACCTTACATTATTGCCCAGGTCATTGGCGGTATTATCGCGGGTGGTGTGTTATTTGTGATTGCTTCAGGCCAAGCAGGCTTTGACGCTGCGGCATCTGGCTTTGCTTCAAATGGTTATGGTGAACACTCACCGGGCGGCTACTCGCTCACAGCAGCTCTCGTTTGTGAAGTGGTCATGACCATGGTGTTCCTATTCGTGATTATGGGCGCGACGGATTCGAAAGCACCCGCTGGGTTTGCACCTATCGCAATTGGTCTTTGTTTGACCCTAATTCACCTTATCAGTATCCCTGTAACCAATACCTCGGTGAATCCTGCGCGAAGTACTGGTGTAGCCGTATTTGTCGGTGATTGGGCTGTTTCGCAACTATGGTTATTCTGGGTTGCACCGATTATTGGAGCCGTGATTGGCGCGATGATATACAAAGCGGTGAGAGGTTCAGATTAAGCGCTGAAAAACGTCTAAAGCAATAAAAGAAAAAGCCGCTTAGTGATGCTTCACCAAGCGGCTTTTTTAGATCTTATGACGACCGAGTAAGGAGTGCGAAAGCGTGGTGCCATCCACCAGCTCTAGCTCACCACCAACGGGAACACCATGAGCGATACGGCTTGCGTTCACTTCATGGGCATTACATAGCTCAGCAATGTAGTGCGCTGTCGCTTCCCCTTCAACTGTTGGGTTAGTCGCTAGGATTACTTCAGAGATATCACCACGGCGTAAGCGGTAGTCCAGAACATCGAGACCGATATCACTTGGACCAATACCATCAAGTGGTGAAAGGTGACCCATAAGCACAAAGTAACGACCAGAATATTGGCCTGTCGCTTCTATTGCTGCAATGTCTGCTGGGCTCTCTACTACACAGATTTGACCATTTTCCTGACGTTTAGGATTGGTACAAATGTGGCAAGTATCTTCTTCAGTAAAAGTACGGCACTCATTACAGTGACCAATTTCGGTCATTGCTTGGCTAAGAGCTTCAGCCAACTGTAGGCCGCCTTTTCTATCGCGCTGTAACAAATGAAAGGCCATACGCTGCGCCGACTTGGGGCCAACCCCAGGTAGACAACGTAAGGCCTCCATCAAATGCTCCAGCATATGACTGGTACGCATATTTAACCGTTCTAATGTTCAAGTAATAGCCTGTTCAACACAAACCACCACCTGAATTAACCTTTAAGAATAAGTTACTTAGAAAGGCATCTTCATACCTGGTGGAAGTTGCATTCCGCCAGTTACGCTAGCCATTTTCTCTTTTTGAGTTTCTTCAACGCGACGAGCCGCATCGTTGAAAGCAGCAGCGATAAGATCTTCAAGCATCTCTTTATCGTCTTCCATTAGGCTTTCATCGATATCAACACGGCGAACGCTGTGGCTACCAGTGATCGTTACTTTTACAAGGCCAGCACCTGACTCACCTGTAACTTCCATATTTGCGATTTCTTCTTGAAGCTTTTGCATGCGCTCTTGCATTTGCTGGGCTTGCTTCATCATGTTGCCCATACCGCCTTTACCAAACATGTTAATACTCTCTGGTCTAATTGGTTTATTAAAATTAATTAAGCTATACGAGCTTAAATGGGGGTTAAAACAGTGTGATTCAACCCCTCGATGTTCAGTTCTCAGATTTGCTTATCTGGGATGATATGCCGGTCACTAAACAAGAAAACGTTCTAGATAGGACGAACGCTGTCTCTGTCGAGTTCAGCGGCAAAACGTCTTTCAATGAACTGTACGTTGGCATCGTTTTCTAAAGCGGTAAACGCGTCTTTCAACTTACCTTGATACAGTCGTTCTCGTAATTCTAGCGGCGTTTCTCCACCATCACCGATTTCAACACTCAAATGACACTCTTCTCCAAGCACAGTATTGAGAGACTGCAATAGCTCACTCTGCGCACGGTCGGTATTCAAATGAGCTTGGCTCGCTCTTAACGTTAAAGTGATTGATGTGTCGTTTTTAGCAAACACTGAGTTCAATGCTAACTGTTCAACAAGCTTGGCTGTCTCTAGCTTTTGAATCGTGGCTGACCATTCATCTTGAGCAATCGACTCTTGAAGCAATTTATCGACCATTTCTGGTGTCTTAATATGCTCCAACGCACGCTTGATCTGAGTAGGTGTAAGCTCTTTGCTCACCTCTTTCACTACAGGTTTAGACGGTTTCCAGCGATAAGGTTCATTATCGTTGGTCACATTTTCTGTCGAAGAGGATGATAAAGAAGCTGGCGACACCCGCTCAGAACCACCGTGTTGCTGAGCAACTCGATCAAGAACTGAAGTTTTAGCTGGTGTCGCTTTAGCCTTTTTTGGCGCCGAGCCTTTGTTTTCTGTTGCCGAACTGCCTCTACGTTGAGAACGTAATTGGTGGCGTAAACCACTCACAGGCGAAGTTGCACGCGCTGGCTGCTCTTGCGGAGCAGAAGGTGCAGCGCTTGGCTGTTGAACCGGACTCTGGTTTTGATAATTCGTTTGTTGCTGCTGAGGCTGCTCTGCACCGTAGCTTGGACGCTCATCATAAGCAGGAGGCGCGTCATACTGGCTATGCGGGTAATCCTGCTCAGGATAACCTTGGTTACCTGAATGATCAGCGTAACCTTGCGAATCTGAATACTGTGCTGGATTCTGCTGCGGAGTCTGTTGCACGGGTGGCTGCTGCATAGCTTGCTGTTGAGGCGCCTGTTGTTGCATCTGAGGCTGTCTCGGAGCTGCCATTGGCGCAGGTTGACTCACTGACTGAGCAACGTTCTGAGCTTGAGCTGCTGGAACTGGCGCTGGGCTTGCCGACTGAGTCGAGATTGCCGTAGCAACCGCTTGTTCAGCTGGTCTAAATGCCAACATGCGTAAAACCACCATCTCAATACCAACGCGAGCGGTTGGCGACAATGGTAAGTCTTCACGACCTTTCAATACGATCTGGTAGTAGAGTTGAATGTCTTGTGGGCTAAGCGCTTTGCTCAGTAGTTCAAGCTTCTCAGCGTCAGGCTGTGCCTTATCTAATGTAGATGGTAAAGCTTGGAACATCGCAAGACGATGCAGTTGGGCCGCAAGCTGATTCAGCAAACCATCCCACTCAACACCGTTCTCAGCAAGGCTTTGGATACACGCCATCGCTTGCTGTGGCTGCTTACTGCTAATCGCTTCAAGCAAGTGGATAGCTTGGTCGGTATCCAGTGTTCCGAGCATGTGAGCAACAGTATCTGTTACGACATTGCCATTACCCAATGCGATAGCTTGGTCTGTAAGGCTTAGCGCATCACGCATACTGCCATCAGCAGCATGAGCAATCATTCCAAGCGCACGAGATTCAGACGTCACATCTTCTTGTTCAAGAATATGATCGAGCTGCTCGTGAATATTATCAACGCTGATCGGCTTAAGATGGAACTGCAAACAACGCGACAAGATCGTTACTGGAAGCTTCTGTGGATCCGTTGTTGCGAGCAAGAATTTCACATACTCAGGCGGCTCTTCTAAGGTCTTTAGAAGCGCGTTAAAGCTGTGCCTGGAAAGCATGTGGACTTCATCGATTAGGTAAACCTTGAAGCGACCACGTGCAGGCTTGTACTGAACATTGTCCAGAAGCTCGCGGGTATCTTCTACCTTAGTTCGTGATGCCGCATCGATCTCGAGCAGGTCAACAAAGCGACCTTCATCGATTTCTTTACAGGTTGCACATTCACCACAAGGTGTTGAGGTAATGCCTGTTTCACAGTTGAGTCCCTTAGCAAACAAACGACCGATGGTTGTTTTACCAACACCTCGTGTACCGCTGAACAGGTATGCGTGGTGCAACCTATTCTGGCTAAGGGCATTCTCTAATGCTGTTAAAACATGGGCTTGACCAACCACTTCTTTGAATTTGGTTGGTCGCCATTTTCGCGCTAACGCAAGATAGCTCATGAATAATTCCGAAAAGGATTAATGACCGTCGAATTCGCAGATGCTAAACACTTCTAGACCTAAGCCTTGTAAGCGCTTGTCACCACCGATTTCTGGAAGGTTAATAACAAATGCAGCGTGTTTCACCACACCACCAAGCTGACGAATCAACTTTGTTGTTGCTTCAATCGTACCGCCCGTTGCTAGCAAATCATCAACCATCAACACTTTATCGCCTTCAACGATAGCATCAGTATGGATTTCTAGAGTGTCGGTGCCGTACTCAAGCTCATAAGATTGTGCCACAGTTTGACGAGGCAGCTTGCCCGGCTTACGAACAGGAATGAAGCCAACACCTAGCTCAAGTGCCAAAGGCGCACCAAATAGGAAACCACGAGCTTCAGTACCAACGATCTTAGTAAAGCCCATGTCCTTGTATGTTTCCGCTAGCAGGTCGATAGTCGCTTTGTAAGCTACTGGATCTTCCATCAAGCTTGTTACGTCACGGAACAAAATACCCGCTTTAGGGTAATCAGGAATGCTTTTGATGCTTGCTTTGATCAGAGAGATTTTTTCTGTGTTCATAATCTTATGCACTTCATTAGGCCGCTTTCCAAACTCTCGTTAACGAATCAAACATCAACGCTCGGAATTAAGGAAAGGTACGATTGGTATTCATTGCAACGAGAGTCATAACTCTGATTGCTGAAATAATAAACGCCCGCTATACAAGCAGGCACACTGGCTTAATGGTAGTGATTTTCTTTGCTGTCAGCAACCAACTCATGGGTTGGAAGTCGCATAAACCATGTGAGAAGAATAACAAGTACACAAATTAGGAAAGCCTTGACCCAAATGATAGGGGCAAAGTAGATGGATAACGCAAAACTCAACAAGATAAAGAATACGCCACGCGTTTTAACTTGTTTGGTGACGGCACCGTGTTGATAC
Organism: Vibrio sp. 10N.286.51.B11; assembly: GCF_041469245.1. Lineage (NCBI taxonomy): Bacteria > Pseudomonadati > Pseudomonadota > Gammaproteobacteria > Vibrionales > Vibrionaceae > Vibrio > Vibrio sp. 10N.286.51.B11. Next base: position 328,102 of record NZ_JBFRKI010000012.1, read on the forward strand.
CAATTGTTCAGCAAAGGACCCAGCGTTTTGTGCTCATGCATCCATTTATGAACTTTCGGATTGCTTCGCATGAAGCATGCGCTGGCAAGAAGGAGAAAAGGAGTGGTTGGCAGAACGGGCAAAACTATCCCTAGAACTGCGAGAAATATACAAAGGCCACCAGCAATATTGAGGCTTAAAACTCGAACGCTAATTGTGGCCTCCTTGAGTTAGCTATCACCAATCGGCGACGACAGCTTAACTAGAATGTTGCGTAACCATTGAATACACGGATCAACGTAAGTGTTGCTGGTAGCAATGGAATCATTAAAAATGCGGCTAAAAATCCTAAAAAGTAGAATACATTAAACGGGTCTTGAAAGTCTTTGTTATCTGCCATGATTGCTTCTTGTTTTTGTTAGTGAAGGTAAGTATCCGGCGAACCAAACCCGCTTTGCTAAATCGACATTTAACAAAAAAGGCATAGCCACACCATTTGCGCAACTATACCTTAATCAATTATTCACAAAAACCGAGGAAATATAGGGTTAATCAGTAGACCCTTGGTGTATGTCTAAACTAAAACTTGCCGCTCCAAGTAGGCTCAACGACAGTTGGCAGCCCTGTTCGATCGGAAGGTCCCGCGTAATAAAGTTCTTCTTGCAGTTCTCACCCAAGCGCTCACCTGCTGCAATATATTGATTCAATTCACCATTCGACCATTGCCCGTCTAGACCCGCAGGCAAAATGGAGATGGTTCCCTCGGCAAGGTCAGCAACACCAAACAAGGCATTCACTGGGGTGGAGCATTTAGAGCAACGAATCCCCTTCTCTAAGATTTCAGCAATATCTTTGAGATCAACATTAAAATCTTTTCTGTTTCTTATGTAATCGTGGAACAGCGCTCTCACTAACAATGTTGTCGCGGAGCCGCCATTATCAGACGACGATGAATCGACGAGGTAAAAAGCAAACTGCCCGTTCATCATCCACGCATAGTCAAACACAAGTGGCATCATCTCTGTTGATTGCAGTAACCGGTAACTGCAACGCCATGAGCCTTGTCGCGTATCTTTCTCTGGAAGCAGCGCATGCAGTAAGTCTTTTGCTGCGCTTGGGTTATCTTGAAGGTAATTCAGGTGCCAATGCAGTTCTTGGTCTTCAGGGATCTCTCCCCCATCATCCACACAGAACCATTGGCTCGAAAAATCTCGTTGGTCTGAAATGTTATCGAACGAATCTGTCAATGTATTCGCAATCGCACTTCCTAGGTGACGGTGATCCTCTAACGGCTTCGCCAAGAAGTCTTTAATACCAAATCGCAAGGCTTTCGCCACGTCAGACATATCATCAGTGCCAGACACAACGATCATAGGCAGTGACGGGTACTCTAAACTGAGCTCTTCCACAAGCTCTATGCCATCAAGTATTGGCATTGATAAGTCACACACAATTAAATCTGGCGCTGAGTCTCTAAGTTTCTGCAAAGCGTCCAGTCCATTTTCAGCCTCAACCACTTTATAACCGACCTTGTCTAGGTACGCGCTGGTTATACGGCGAAAAATAGGATCATCATCAACCAACATCACGCATTTTTGGTTAATTACTTCCTGAGCCGAGGTCATTACTGGCTGACTGTGAGTTTTGTACATAATCTATAACCTCACAAAACTAAGTCGAATTATTATTGTTATCTGTTCTAAGAACTAATATAAAACTTAGTAATAAAATGCTAAATACACAAATTTGCACTCTTTACTGGTAATTCGTGACGAGGGTTGGAATACTTGTAAATAGTGCAACGAGTTGACGTAACGCAAACATTGATCTCACTGTTACGTATAAATTAGATGAGATTGTAAACAAATGTGTCTGGATTTATGAAATTAGATGATTTAAACCTCTTTCGACTCGTCGTTGAAAATGGGAGCTACACCGCAACATCGCGCAAGACTATGATTCCGGTTGCGACCATCACACGACGCATCCAAGCCTTAGAAGATTCTTTGAACCTTAGGCTTCTCAATAGACACGCGCGTAAACTTTCTTTAACAGAGGCAGGCGAACGTTTCTTCAATGAATGCTCTCCGCTGTTGCAACGTCTCTCTTCTACTGCAGAAGAGTTAACTGACGTGTGCAAAGGCGCTTCCGGTAAGATTCGTATTACGGCACCCTCAAACCTGACCAAGCGCATGATGATGCCAATGTTCAGTGAATTCATGATTCAATACCCTGATATCAATATTGAGCTGATGATGAACAACCAAGCGGATCAGCTGGATCCAACGGAGTGGGACGTAATTTTCCGAGTCGGCCCTCAGCGTGATTCAAGCCTAATCGCTCGAAAAATCAGTGAAGTCAAAGATATTCTTATCGCGAGCCCTGAGTACTTAGCGAAGAACCCAGCTCCAAGCCATGCTGAAGAGCTAGCGAACCATTCGCTACTCAAAGGCTACCCGCTGATTAAGTGGCAGCTGAGTAATTCGAATGAAGAGACGGTGGTGAATAGCGAGAAAGGCCGTTTCAACGCCAATGCGCTTAATGTCGTAAGACAAGCGTGCTCAGAAGGCCTAGGTATCACCCTGATGCCTGACGTGATGATTCGTGAATACATTGAAGATGGCAGCTTAGTGCAAGTCTTAGAAGACTGGAGCGCTAACCCTCGTGATATTTACATGCTTTATAACCACAAAGACCATCTACCAGAGAAAGTGAGATTGTTTATTGATTTTGTGATCGCATACCACATTCATTAAGGTCAATCCCCTTCTCTATAAACAAAAAACCAGAGCCGATGCTCTGGTTTTTTATTTTCTGTATCGCTAGCGAAACTCTGTATGACTAACGAAACGCTAGTTAAGCGCCTTCGTTGTGTAACTCTAAGTTAGCAAGATCTTGTTGAATCTCACGCTGAACCTTTGAGTCGTCATTACGCAAAGAGTCTAGGAAATCTAGGTACACTTGGTCGATATCGCCCGTTACATACTCGCCGTTAAATACAGAAGTATCAAAACGAGAGATGTCTTGATTGCCCATGCCCACTGCAGAAATCAGATCTGGTAGCGTTTGGAAAATCAAGGCGTCTGCGCCAATCTGCTTACAAATCGTTTCGTTATCACGACCATGAGCAATCAACTCTGTCGCGCTCGGCATATCAATGCCGTAAACGTTAGGGAAGCGAACCTCTGGAGCAGCTGAAACCATGAAGACCTTATTTGCGCCAGAATCACGAGCCATCTCAATGATCTGCTCTGATGTTGTGCCGCGAACGATAGAATCGTCAACCAGAAGAACGTTCTTACCTTTAAACTCAGAGCGAATTGCGTTGAGCTTACGGCGAACCGACTTCTTACGTTGTTGCTGACCTGGCATGATGAATGTGCGGCCAACATAGCGGTTTTTCACGAAACCTTGACGGTATGGCTTATTGATCGCTTGAGCGATTCGTAGCGCAATATCGTTTGATGTTTCAGGGATTGGAATAACTACATCAATGTCTAAGTCTGCGTACTCTTCTTTAATACGCATACCAAGCATCTCACCCATCTCAACGCGTGCGCTGTAAACCGAGATTTTGTCGATGAATGAATCTGGGCGTGCAAAGTATACAAACTCAAAGATACATGGGTTTAGTTGTGGGTTGTCTGCACATTGCTTAGTGAAAAGCTCACCGTCAAACGTTGCGTAGATAGCTTCACCTGGTGCTACGTCGCGCATGAAGTCGAAACCAACAGCATCGAGTGCTACCGATTCAGACGCAACCATGTACTCTGTTTTACCTTGAACTTCACGCTTACCAAGACACAATGGACGAATACCATGTGGGTCACGGAATGCGATCATACCGTGGCCGATGATCATCGCCGTTACGGCGTAAGCACCACGAATTGTACGATGCACATTTGCCACAGCGCGGAAAACGTCATCTGAAGTTACGTTACCTTTAACAGTATCGATCTCATGAGCTAATACGTTCAGTAGAACTTCAGAGTCAGAGGTTGTGTTTACATGACGACGGTCTTTTTCGAACAACTTCTCACGAACTTCGTTTGCGTTCGTCAGGTTACCGTTGTGCGCCAACGTAATGCCAAAAGGAGAGTTTACGTAGAAAGGCTGAGCTTCAGACGCACTTGAACTACCCGCAGTAGGATAACGAACATGGCCAATACCAACTTCACCTTGTAGGCGCTGCATGTGTTTTGCTTCAAAAACATCTTTTACTAAACCGTTCGCCTTACGCAGACGGAAACGATTGCTTTCTATGGTACAAATACCAGCGGCATCTTGGCCACGATGCTGCAATACCGTTAAAGCGTCATAAATAGACTGGTTTACAGGTGTTGAACCCACGATTCCAACAATACCACACATGTCCTAATCCTCGATTTTTCGACATTAACTGGCGCTAGAGCGCGCCAGATAAGAAACTAGATGTTGCTTGTAAATGCTCGAAGAACGGCGCAATGATTCGACTAAATTCTGGAACCAATTGCGAATTCTTCCACCACTCAGAACTTGGGAATGCAGTAAACGCATCCATGAAAAACAACACTGCAGAAACAATCAAAACACCACGTAAGCCACCAAAGACGACACCGAGGATTCTGTCTGTACCTGACAGGCCTGTTTTCTGAACTAGTTGACCGATGACATAGTTAACTAAGGCACCCACAACTAACGTTGCAACAAACAATGCTGCTATCGCAGTTCCGTTTCGAAACATCTCATCTTCGATATTGGTGAAGTACATCGCTAATTTAGCGTAGTACTGGCTAGCAATAAAAAATGCTCCAAACCAAATAACGAGTGACAAGGCTTCTTTAGCGAAACCACGAACTAAACTGATCACGGCAGAGAAGCCGATCACGCCTAAAATGACAAAATCTAACCAATTCATGAATTCTTCATCTTAAGTTGGCGCGCATTTTAACAGAAAAAATGCTGACGCAAACGTTTTCTTATGGATTTAACGGTTTAAATTTGAGCAACTGGCCTTTTGAACCCGTAATTTTTTCTAATTCCTTAATTTGTCGCTCAAGTTTGGATTTAGAGACATCCGGGCCAATAATTACTCGCGTAAAAGTTTTTTCTTGCTTGGTGTGAGCCTGATAACCGCGCTTTTGCAGATCCTTAACAACGTTTTTTGCGTTGTCAGCATTCTTCAAAGCCATCAATTGAATAATCCAAGCACTGTCTTGGTATTCATTTTTTTCAGGTACCGGCTTAACCACAACTGCCACTTTGTCTGCTTCTTTATCATTAGAAGAAGACGCGGTTTGCGTGTTTGAATTATCAGTACGACCACTTTCAACCACTTGCTCAACCGGAGAATCCGGTAGCGCTATCTGATCTTCAACGGGATCGAGTACTTCAAACACTTCAACATTACTATCAAGCTCAGGCTTAATTGGAATGCTTGCAAACTCTTCTTTGTAGTGGAGCTTCTTACCATCTAGTACATCGGGCAATACAATCACGCCAATGGCCACTAAAATGATGGTGCCGACTAACCGGCTTTGGAATTTACTTGCCATTTAGTTTCCTTTTTTCTGCCAATGCTCCAACACTTCACCCACTGTATGGAAAGAACCGACAACCAACACAACATCGTCACCTTTAACAGAAGCTAAAGCCGCTTCAAACGCTACAACAGGGTTTGAATACCGCTCTACACCTTCAGGTAAGCTTTGACACAATTCAGCGGCTGTTGCGGCTCGTGGGCCGTTCAGCGAAGCTGGGTACCAATGTGTTGTTATTGGAGCTAATACTTCCAATGTCGCGGGGATATCTTTGTCATGAAGCATGGCGACTACAACGTGTAAATTTTTGCCTGCATACTTCTTCGCGACTTGCTGCGCAAAGTACTCAGCAGAATGCGGGTTGTGTGCTACATCAAGCACAATCACCGGTTGTTCGCTAATTTGCTGCATACGCCCAGGAAGCTGCGCATTCTTCATGCCGTTAACCACGTTCACGTCGCTAATACTAAGCTCTGATGTGCCCAATGCCATCAACGCTGTTGCAGCGTTAGGTAACGGCAGGCTTGGAATAGGTAGCGATTCTAGTTGGAATGCACCACTGCGCCAGTTCCACGTATCACCGTCAACATCATAAGTGTATTGAATACCGACTTGGTAGAACTCAGCCTTAATGTCATCAGCGTGCGCTGCAACCGTAGCCGGTGGCTTGGGTTGACCACAGATAGCGGGTTTACCGCTACGATAAATGCCCGCTTTCTCAAAACCAATCACATTGATGTCATCACCTAGCCAGTCAACATGGTCGACAGCCAAACTAGTAATCACAGAAACATCATGCTCAACGATATTGGTCGCGTCTAAACGCCCGCCTAAACCCACTTCTAAAAGCACAACATCAACCGCTTCAGTTTGAAATGCACGTAACGCCGCTAAAGTGCCATATTCGAAAAAACTCAGGCTGATTTCGCCACGCTCTTTCTCAATGAAATCGAAAGACTGAACCATCTTTTCATCAGATAGATCTTGGCCGTTGATACGAACACGTTCGTTATAGCGAATTAAGTGAGGAGAGCTGTAGACACCAACTGAGTAACCAGCGTCCAATAGAATCGCTTCCATCAGTGCACATGTTGAGCCTTTGCCATTGGTTCCGGCAACAGTAATAACATGTTGAGCAGGTTTGGTGAGGTTTGCCTTAGAGGCGACGGCCTGAACTCGGTCTAATCCAAGATCAATAGCGCTTGTGTGGATGTTTGATAAATAATCAAGCCACATCTCCAAAGAGGATGTGGCTTGAGGAATAGGTTGTTGACTCATCTAACTCATAACCATAATTAAGTTGGTTTGTTAGAAGGTACTTTACCCTTTTTCTGGCGCTTCTGGTACTTCATAAGTAGCTTCATTCGGTGAATCGTTCACAGAAACTACTAATGGTGAAGGCTGGTTGGTCATTTTAGCAACAAGGCTTGCAACGCGCTGACGCATCTCACGACGGTCAACAATCATGTCGATAGCACCGTGGTCTAGTAGGAACTCACTGCGTTGGAAACCTTCAGGAAGGTCTTCACGTACCGTTTGTTCGATTACACGACGTCCAGCAAAACCGATCAGTGCTTTTGGTTCACCAATATTGATATCGCCAAGCATTGCCAAACTTGCAGAAACACCACCCATTGTTGGATCAGTCATAACTGAAACAAACGGTAGGCCTTTCGCAGATAAACGCTCAAGCGCAGCACTGGTTTTCGCCATTTGCATTAGAGACATCAATGCCTCTTGCATACGAGCACCACCACTTGCAGAGAAACACACTAAACCACAGTTGTTCTCGATAGCAGCATCTACCGCTTTCACGAAACGAGCACCAACAACAGAACCCATTGAGCCGCCCATGAATGAGAATTCAAAAGCACACGCTACGATAGGTAAACCCAATAGTTCGCCTTTCATTGCAACTAATGCGTCTGTTTCACCACTGTTCTTTTGAGCAGCAGAGATACGTTCTTTGTAACGCTTAGAGTCTTTAAACTTCAGCTTGTCTTGTGGCTCAAGATCAGCACCTAGTTCAACACGCTCACCTTTGTCTAGGAATGTATCCAGACGACGACGTGCTTTCATGCGCATGTGATGGTCACATTTTGGACATACTTCTAGGTTACGCTCTAGTTCAGCATGGTACAGAACCTGCTCACAAGAAGTACATTTCGTCCAAACACCCTCAGGGATAGACGCTTTACGAGATGTTACGATGTTGCTTTTTTCTAAAATCTTTTCAAGCCAACTCATGGAAGACCTTTTTGTTTCGATTCTTCCGCTTGATTGCGAAAGAAATAAATTTGGGAATTATGCGTGGGAATTAAAGCACATAAAACAGCGACTGTAGATAAAAAACTGGTTGTACCTATTTTCTGGGACTATCTTACGCACTAAACCGTAATAATTTTTGAACCTAAGTCTCACATTTAGTTCAAATTATCCGGTAAAAATAGAGGACCAATTGGCTCTCGTGGTAGCTCAAAATGTTCAGGATAATCAACATCCACCAGATACAAACCTTCCGCTTTTGCAGTTGCGCCGGCTACTTTTCGATCTTTAGCTTCTAAAAGCCACTGGATCCACTCTGGTTTCTGCTCACCTTTACCTACGGCAATAAGGCTACCCGTAATATTCCTCACCATGTGGTGAACAAACGCATTCGCTTTAATATCGATCACAATGTAGTGTCCATGACGAGTCACGTTCAAGTGAATCATGTTTCTCCATGGGCTACGAGATTGACAGTGTGTTGCCCTGAACGAAGTGAAGTCATTCTCACCAAGTAAGTACTGACCCGCTTCATGCATTTTTTTCTCATCAAGATGACCATGATAATGGCTCACACCTGAATTCAAAATGCCTGGGCGTAGTGCATGGTTAAAGATAATGTAGCGATAACGGCGGGCAGTAGCCGAGAAACGAGCATGGAAATCCTCATTCACTTCTGTCGCCCAACGAACCGCAATATCTTTTGGCATGTTGGCATTCGCGCCCATTGTCCATGCCACCATTTTACGATCGACATTAGTTTCAAAGTGAACGACTTGTCCCGTACCGTGAACTCCGGCATCTGTACGACCTGCGCACATAACTTCTACAGGGTGATTCGCGACAACTGAAAGAGCCTTTTCCAATTCTTCTTGGACACTTTTCACGTCTCGTTGGCGCTGCCAACCAAAGTAGTGGGTACCGTTATATTCAATACCTAAAGCAATTTTCATGTTCTTGTTCTCTTTGAAAATGGGCGAGAAGTATATACGGAAATCAGTGCTAGCCCAAATAGGATGGGGCTAAAACTTCAATAAACAATCAGCATCGACCGAGACGATGCTGTTGAAAAACCAAATGAAACGATAGCGCTCTGTATCGCCTTAAAATAAAGGGTAGCCAACGCTACCCTTTCTGATTTGTAAATTTATCGACCGTTTAACGTATCGATAAGATTTTTTGCCTCTCGACGAATATCATCGCTGCCGTCAACGATTGCCTCTTCTAGAAGCTTAATTGCCCCTTGCGAGTCACTCATCTCGATGTAGATTTTGGCCAAATCAAGCTTACCCGCAGCTTCTGCATTGCTGTCGACATCATAATTGCCAATATCACCGATAACATCAGGGAATTCGTTAAGACCCACATCCAGTTTAAGCTCTTCATCGTCTGGATTAATGACTTCTTCACCTTCTTGCTCGACTTGAGCCATTAGCTCATCAATCGTCATGTACTGCTTATCACGACTGTTGCCTGATTCGGTTAGATTGTCTTGTTCAGCCCAATTCTCTTCTTTGATTTTCGGGTCAGCTTGCTGTTCAGCCGATGCCCAAATCTCTTGTTGGTCATCAGGCACATCATTATGCATGCTCGATTGTTGTTCTGGCGCTAGGTTAAAGCCTTTCCAGTCTTCGCCGCCGACTTCAAGCATGGCGTCAATATCTAACCCTGCGCTATCAATCGAAGTTGCGTCCAATGGTTTATCGAACATGTTGTCGACAGAGTCTTGAACATCTTCAGAAAGCAACTCAGCTAATGCTGTCTCATCAAAGTCATCAAAGCCTTCTAGTGGCTCGTCTTGAACCGCTGCAGGCGTTGAGTTTGGCTCTGAAGCCGCGCTCAGTGATTGTTCTGGCTGTGCAAAACCAGCCGGTTCAGAGTCTTCAGCATTCGAGAAATCATCAGCCTGACTATAGCTCTGCGGATTTGAGAACAGATCATGCAACGCATCTTGCTCTTCGCCTTGTGGGCTGAAAGAAGTCAGTGGTGTTGGCTTCTCAGCAAACGCATCAGAGATGGCTTCATCTTCACCATATTCCGGTAAATCAAACTCATCGAACTCTACGCCTTGGGCTTCCGCCACCGGCTCGGCATTGCTTTGCTCAATATCATCTAAAACAGAGTCTGCTTTTGCGCTTTCTTCATCGTACTCCGGAAGATCAAGGTCATCGAACTCGAACTTCTCTGTGTCAGGCGTTAAGTCTTGCTCTAACTGTGCTTCATCTGGTTCACTCACCACTTCCGCTAACGCATCGTCTTCACCAAACTCTGGTAGTTCGAAGTCATCAAGCGAGAATTCTTCTTCGCTTTCTGGTTTCGCAGTTTCAACTTGTGGTGCAGCATCTAACTGAGGCTCAGCGGTAGGTTGCGATTCAACACTTGATTGAGAGTCTATAGCAGGCGTTGCTGGCTCTGTTGTTGATTCAGCATCAGCTTCCGCTAGTGCGTCTTCTTCACTAAACTCTGGTAAGTCGAAATCATCAAACGAAAACTCTTCGTCGTCTTGCGCCTGAGCTATAACTTGGGCTTCAGTTTGAGGCTCAACACTTGGTTGAGCATCAATAGCTGGCGTTACTGGTTCTGGTGTTGATTCAGAATCAGCTTCCGCTAGTGCATCTTCTTCATTAAACTCTGGCAATTCGAAGTCATCAAACGAGAATTCTTCTTCGCCTTCTTGTCCTAGAACTTCAGCTTGTTCTGCTACTTCCGCTTGTGGTGTAGCTTCAACTTTCGGTTCAGCGACAGGTGTCACTAGCTCTGGTGTTACGTCAGTTTCCGCTAATGCTTCTGGTTCAGACGCCTCATCTTCAATCAGCCAATCATCGTCTTCTGGCACACCAAATTCATTTGGAATGATCTCTGGCATGTTTGCAGCACGAACTGGCTCTGGCTCTGGCTC
>NZ_JBFRKI010000012.1:339545-443589 GCF_041469245.1 Vibrio sp. 10N.286.51.B11
CTCTGGCTCTGGCTCTGGCAAGGATTCAACGACATCTTCAAGCTGATCGCTACCTTGGATTTTCGGTTCAAAGTCAAAATCAGAGTCAATGTTCGCTGGCGACTCTACATCGTCGATGGCTTCAGCTAACCAGTCTTCAACCGTTTCTTCTTCATCTTCAGAGATATCGTTCAAAGACGATGGCGAAGCTTGCTCTTGTACGTCGGCTTCTTTCGGCTCTGGTTCTTGTTGTGCGGTTTCTTCTTTAACTCGCTCTTCAAAATCTGGTTTGTCAAAATCAGAATTCTCAGATAACAGCGAGTCGATATCCAGTTCATCATCTTCAACCGATGATGCGGTTTCTTGCGCTGATACTTCGTCGCTGTCTAAAAGAGACGCTTGCTCTGGTTCAACCGTATTGTCAATTGATGGTTCAACAGGCTCTTCTATTGCTGGCAACAAATCATTGTCATCAGAAGTCATTAACTCATCAATCAACGCTTCGTCTGTTGTTTCTAGCGAGTCATCAAGCAAAGCATCCGTTGCCGGTGCGACACCGAACAAATCATCGATAAAACCATCACGATTAAAGGCTTCATCATTTTCTGGCTTAATGTCAGAACTTTCTTGAGTCATTTCAGAATCTAACGATTCATCAGTAACGACTTCAGGTTGTGGTGTTTCACTAATGTCCGGATCTTGCTCAGGCTCACCTTCAGAGGTTAACGGAGTAAGCTCAACGTCTGAGTCCTTTTCAGGCTCCTCATTGGCGTTGTCCAAACCAAAGGCTGCGTCTAACTCTTTATCAAACGTCTTATCTTCAGATTCATCGTCTTCAATGCCACTTGTCAGTAAGTCATCAAATGGGTCTAGAGATTCTGATTTTGATGCATCCGCTAAAAGCTCATCATCTGACAATTCACTATCAAGGAAATCATCCAATAAGTCGGTACTTTCGGCGTCGAGTTCGAAATCATCCTCGTCAGAGTCACCTATTAATTCATCCAAGGTTTCCGTGCTGTCTTCTGCGATGTTGAGGTCATCATCGGTCGATAAACCAGAAAGCTCTTCAAGCTCAGACAGAGAATCAAAGCCAAGAGGTTCGCTTTCAGACTCATCATCCGAATCGTCCCCTAGCATCTCATCAAGAAGGTCTGTCGAGTTACTTAGGTCTACGTCATCGCCTGCCAGTTGCTCATCAAGCAGATCAACGCTGTCTTGAGGTTCTTCATTTACGATGGGCTTATCGAACTGAGACAGAATGTTTTCGATATCATCATCAGACGCCAAACCACTGTTTAGGTTAGTGGCAATCTCATCGTCGCTATCGAGGTTGAAAGGGTCATTCGCTTGATCGTTCTGAGCAGCAACTTGGGCAAAGATGTCATCAATATCATCATTCGCTGTCGGTGAAGCTGGCTCAGGGGACTGTTGTTCAGAGATTAGAGCATCAATATCAAAATCGTCATTGCTCAAATCAACAGGCTTAGTCTCACTTTGTTGCTCAGAGATAAGCGCATCGATGTCAAAATCATCGCTTGCTGGTGTTTCAGTGCTAGAAGGCGAATCACTTTGCTCTTCCGAAATCAGAGCATCAATATCGAAGCTGTCGTCATCTTCGTCATCAAGAGCAAACAGATCATCTAATAAAGATTGGTCTAGCTCGTTGGAACCGAGATCTTCAGTTTCAGACTCTTGAGATAGTAAAGCTTCAATGTCATCAGCAGACATTGCGTTATCATCAGAAAGATCAAAGTCGACATCATCAGTATCGACGGCGCTTTCCGCTGTTTTGTCTAGCGCACGTTCCATCTCTTCTAGGCCAAGCGCTTTCTCTTCGCCATTAACACTAATGCCGTTGCTGCTGTCTAAATCTAGATCGTCGAAGTTGGTGTCTAAATCACCGTTTTCGCCAATGCTAGCAAATGGGTCATCGTCTTCACCATCTAGATTGAAATCGAGATCAGATTCATCTAAACCAGCAAAGACATCATCCTCTTCGGCTAGCGCTTGATCGTCAAACAGCTTGTTGGCGTCATCTTCCGTACCAAACAAGTCATCATCTAAAGACAGCTCGTTAAGGTCGTCCATCTCGTCGCCCAATGTAATAGGTGCAACGGTACTTGGTTCTGGCTGGAGCGGTTGTTCTTGAGTCGTCTGCTGTTGCTCATCATTTTTAGAACGACGGCCTAACAGCATCACAACGATCAAACCAATGAGCAGACCTGGAATAATCGCAAGAGCCGCCACTAACCAACCATTCGATAACAGTTCGTCCATGACACTTGGTGCCATCTTTTCAATTTCGGCGTTCTTTCTGCGCTCTTCATCAAGCAGCTTTTCCACTTCGCTACGAATGCGGTCTTCATCACTGAGCTCTGTTTTTAGCTCATCCACTTCCGATTGAACATTCGATAACATCAAACGAAGTTGGTGATTTTTCTCTTCAAGTGACAGCAGTTCAGTTTCTGAAAGCTCTAGCTGCTTCTCTAACTTGTTCATCTCTTGGGTTGGTGCAGATTGAGCTAGAGATGATTGAGTTGGAGACAATGGCTTTTTAGCAGTTTCAGTAGTGCTTACTTGCTTAGCAGGAGTAACATTTTTTGCATCAGAACTCGGCGCTTTGGGTTTTGAAGCGACAGGCTTACTTGCAGGAGCATCAAGCTTAGCAAGATGTGAGTTCATGATGTTGATAGCTTGCTGCGTCGAGCTTGCACGTGCTTGCTCTAAAGAAGGCACGCGTAGATTGCTCGCAGGCAGCAGGCTATGGATATTCTGGTTTTCAAACGCTTGTGGGTTTAAGCGATAAATAGCCAACAGAGTTTGTTGGACTGAAACGGAGTTATCAGGGCGTAACTTTGAGGCAATAGACCACAATGTTTCTGAGCCGCGAGTTGGACCATAGAAACGTGAAGGCTCAGCGCTATTTGATTGCGCTCTTTGAAGTGGTTCTGAAAACGTAGGCGCTGATTGTATCTGGCCATTAGGCCCTACAACTCGAATGGAATCTGCACGAACAACGGAAATCTGAGTCGCAATGATAAAGGCAAAAGGCATTAACCACGGCTTGAAAATTTGAAACATAAAAGGCTCAGCTAGGTGCTTAAATTCGGAAAAGTGATGATCTATTAAATATATCGGATAAATGACGTAAAACTATAGAGATGAAAACAAAAAATGTGTTGCAGCAACAATATTCGCAGCAATTTCACACAATTTGACTAACAATATTTTTAATCGATTAAAAAAGCCCCACTAAAGAGTGAGGCTTTTTTATCAAAGCAATAAAGCTTAGAAGTAATCGCGAATCAGAACTTCAGCGATTTGAACTGCGTTTGTTGCTGCGCCTTTACGAACGTTATCAGCGACAACCCACATGTTTACGCCACTGTGATGGCTGATGTCGTTACGAATACGACCAACCATTACGTGGTCTTTACCACCTGCATCACGAACTTGAGTTGGGAAGTCTAGCGCTTGGAATACTTCAACACCTTCTGTGTTCTCTAGAAGCTGAACCACTTGCTCTGCACCGATTGGTGCGCGAGTTTCAATGTGTAGAGATTCTGCGTGACCGTAAAATACTGGTACGCGGACACAAGTCGGGTTCACTGTGATTGAAGAGTCAGCAAAGATTTTTTGAGTTTCCCAAACCATCTTCATTTCTTCACGCGTGTAGCCGTTCTCTGTAAATTCATCGATTTGAGGAATACAGTTGAAAGCGATTTGTTGTGAGAACGCTGAGTTTTCAGCTGGCATACCGTTAAGAAGCTTAGCCGTTTGACCCGCTAGCTCATCGATACCTGGCTTACCTGCACCAGACACAGATTGGTAAGTTGAAACGTTAATACGCTCAAGGCCCACTTCATCGTGAATTGGTTTTAGCGCTACTACCATTTGGATAGTCGAGCAGTTAGGGTTCGCGATGATGTTACGGTTACGGAACTCAGCAATCGCTTCAGGGTTCACTTCAGGCACAACCAGAGGAACATCGTATTCGTAACGGAAGCGTGATGTGTTATCGATGACAACCACACCTTCATCAGCCGCAATTGGAGCCCAACGCTCTGAAAGCTCGCTACCTGCAGAGAAAAACGCAATATGTACTTGAGACCAATCGAAGTCTTCTACGTTTTGTACTTGTATTGTTTTGCCGTTAAAACGGGAAGTTTTGCCTTCACTACGTTCACTTGCTAGTAAGTGCATTTCACCGACAGGGAATTTACGCTCTTTAAGTACTTCAAGAATGGTTTCACCAACCGCACCAGTCGCACCTAAAATAGCAATATTAAATTCTTGGCTCATTGTTTCTCTCTTTTATAAAGTTGGCTTTACCATAAAACCGAGTTTAGATAACGGCGTTAAATTACAAGATTCGTCGCCCGTTAACTCGACTGCACTGTACTCTCTGCGGTCCCAATATTCTTTACGCATCTTGTCAAAAGAACCCGGCGTAACGATATTGCGACGGAATAAGGCGTCGTCTTTGCGCACATCATAGATCAACTGAGTCAAATTGTGCAGTGTTGCTTCATCCCAAGCTCTATCTAATTTCATTTGAGGTACAGGCGCTGTCGGCAATAAGTCGCTTGCATACGCACGCTGTTCAGTACCTAAAAATTCACAATAACTGTTGAAGATCATCGTGGTACCACGCGCTTTACCTTCTAAACCGTAGCCCGCTACGTGAGGCGTTGCAAAAGCGAGTAACGGAAGAAGCTCAAAGTCGACTTCAGGTTCAAACTCAAACACATCAAGCACTGCAGTGAAACCATCGGCTTTTTGCAGGCGAGCTTTTAGCGCTTGGTTATCAACCACAGGACCGCGAGCTGCATTAATCAGGATTTGATCAGCACGTAAGTTGTTCAGCACTTGCTCACTGATCAAGTGATGCGTTGGATACTCACCCGTCTTAGTGATTGGCGTGTGTAATGTAATAACGTCTGATTGTTCAAGCAAAGTCTCTAACTCAGTAAATTCGCGAGTATCACCCTCTTGCTGTTTTAGAGGGTCGTTCAGCAGAACTTTGATACCAATACCTTCAAGGCACTTCGCTAAGTAACTGCCCACTTGACCACAGCCGATAATACCAACCGTTTTATCAAAAACAGAAAAGCCTTGTTGCTGCGCAAGCACCATCATCGCACTGAACGCGTACTCAGCAACACCCACCTTGTTACAACCAGGTGCCGCAGTAAAGAAAATACCACGCTCTTTCATCAACTCTTGGTCAACGTGATCCATGCCAGCCGTCGCAGTACCAACAAACTTCAGCTTATTGGCTTTGCTGATCAATGACTCGTTTACCTTGGTAACAGAGCGAATCATCAATGCGTCTACGTCAACTAGGTCGTCAGCTGTTAATGTGCGACCAGACTTCATTGTCACTTCCCCTAGCTGGCTAAAAAGCGCTTCAGCGTAAGGCATATTTTCGTCGATTAAGATTTTCATTTGGCGAGTACTTTTGTTGGGGTCTATCGACCTAAATGTGAATTGAAATGATTGTGCAAAATTCCACACACGGTGTCGAGTAGCAATTGGAATACATTATAAATAAAGGGCTGAATCACCTAACCTTGGCAGACAAGAACCGAAACCAGAGTGAACACCCAAGATCAAACGGCTAAAACGAAAAATGCCCGATTGAATAAACAATCGGGCAAACATCCAGAACAAAAGGATCCTATCTCGCTCTCCAGGAGACAGAGTCTTGCGTCTGTTCAACCAGTACTAACCAAAGTCAGTACTGGTCAAGCTCTGGAAACCTTTCAATCTCTAAACCCAGATTTAAAAACTATGTTCAAAAAACACGTTTACCAACCTGCGTCTAAAAACTTTGTTCTGATGGTCATTATTACTGGGTGACCTGTGCGTGTTGAATCGGCACTAGCGCAACCCTTTAACGATTAACCTTGTCTCTGTAACTCAAGCTTAAGTTAAGCTTGGTACTTTTTGATTACTAGCGTTGCGTTCGTACCGCCGAAACCAAAACTGTTAGACATAACTGTAGTTAGCTCTTGATCACGAGCTTCAGTTACGATGTCTAGGCCAGCAGCAGCTTCGTCTAGGTTCGAAACGTTAATGCTTGGAGCGATAAAGCCGTTATCTAGCATTAGCGTTGAGTAAATAGCTTCGTGTACGCCAGCAGCACCTAGAGCGTGACCTGTCATCGCTTTAGTTGCAGAAATTGCTGGGCTGTTGCCACCAAATACTTCTTGGATAGCGCCTAGCTCTTTAACGTCGCCAACTGGAGTTGAAGTACCGTGAGTGTTCACGTAATCAACGCCATCAACGTTTTGCATCGCCATCTTCATACAACGAACCGCACCTTCACCAGAAGGAGCAACCATGTCGTAGCCATCTGAAGTTGCGCCGTAGCCTACGATTTCACCGTAGATTTTTGCGCCACGAGCAACAGCGTGCTCAAGCTCTTCGATAACTAACATGCCGCCGCCACCAGAGATAACGAAACCATCACGGTCTGCATCGTAGGTACGAGAAGCCAGCTCTGGCGTGTCGTTGTACTTAGTAGAAAGTGCGCCCATTGCGTCGAACATCATAGTCAGAGACCAATCCAGTTCTTCACCGCCACCAGCGAATACAACGTCTTGCTTACCAAGTTGGATAAGCTCCATTGCGTGACCAATACAGTGTGCAGATGTCGCACATGCAGAGCTCATAGAGTAGTTCACACCACGGATTTTGAAAGGAGTTGCTAGACAAGCAGAAACCGTAGAAGCCATTGTACGTGGAACCATGTATGGACCAACGCGCTTCACGCCTTTCTCACGGATGATGTCTACCGCGTTTACTTGGTTTAGAGATGAAGCACCACCTGAACCCGCAACGATACCCGTGCGGTCATTAGATACTTGATCTTCAGTTAAGCCAGAATCAGCAATTGCTTGCTCCATTGAAAGATAAGCGAATGCCGCTGCATCACCCATAAAGCGCATTTTTTTGCGATCGATATGGTCAGCAGGGTTCATTTTTAGGTTACCCCATACTTGAGAGCGCAAGCCATTTTCCTTGAACTGCTCTGAAGCGGTAATACCAGATTTACCCTCTTTCAGTGATGCTAAAACTTCTTCGACGTTGTTACCGATACTTGAAACAATACCCATACCGGTGATTACGACTCGTTTCATGTGACATTCCTATAATTCTAAATTCAGCTAGATGATAACTAAGAAGCCTAACAAAAGTGGTCAGCTTTCCTAGAAATTCGTACAATCCCTACCAACATATCGCTTCAAATCACAAAATGATAGATTTTATGACTTCAATTACTAATGCAGAACTGGAATGGAATGAGTCTGGCACGCCAGTTTCAGACCAATTTGACGACGTTTACTTCTCCAATGTTAACGGTTTAGAAGAAACTCGCTACGTCTTTTTAAAGCAAAACCACCTTCCAGAGCGTTGGCTTGAACATGAACAACGCCGCTTTGTGATTGCTGAAACCGGCTTTGGCACAGGTTTGAACTTTCTTGCAGTTTGGCAATGGTTCGATGCTTTTCTTAAAGATAACCCACAAGCGATGACCAAAGAGTTACATTTCATCAGTTTTGAAAAATATCCTTTAAATAAAGAGGATCTCATCAAAGCACACCAATCGTGGCCAGAATTAGCCGAGTATGCGACGCAACTCCAAGAACACTACCCTATTGCTCTACCTGAATGTCACCGCATTGTGCTGGGCGACGGTGCAATCACGCTTGATTTGTGGTTTGGCGATATTAAAGATTGCATGCCCAACGTACCAACCCCGCGTGAAGGTTTGGTTGATGCTTGGTTCTTAGACGGTTTTGCTCCGAGCAAGAACCCAGAGATGTGGAATCAAAACCTATTTAACGGCATGGCTAAGCTCGCTAAGCAAGATTGTAGCTGCGCCACCTTCACCGCTGCTGGCTTTGTTCGCCGTGGCTTAATTGAAGCTGGCTTTGAAATGAAAAAGGTCAAAGGCTTTGGTACTAAGCGAGAAATGATCGCCGGCCGACTTGGCGAAAAGCACGCTCACACCAACATCAAACCTTGGTATGGCCTCGCTCAACACACTGAATCCCAAGACATTGCGATCATTGGTGGTGGTGTCGCCAGTGCTGCATTAGCCAAAACGCTAAGCCGTCGTGGTAAAAACATCACCCTTTATTGTGAACATCCACAAGCTGCGGGCAATGCCTCAGGTAACAACCAAGGTGCGATTTACCCGCTATTAAGCGAAGCGACCTCGAACGTGTCTCGCGTGTTTGGCCCGGGATTACTGTTTGCTCGTCAATTTATTAATCAAGCGGCTCAGTCTATTCAATTTGATCACAGTTGGTGTGGCGTGAACATCTTGATGTGGGATCAAGGCTCCACTAAAAAGCTCAACCGCATGTTGGAAGGC
This sequence comes from Vibrio sp. 10N.286.51.B11, assembly GCF_041469245.1. Classification (NCBI taxonomy): domain Bacteria; kingdom Pseudomonadati; phylum Pseudomonadota; class Gammaproteobacteria; order Vibrionales; family Vibrionaceae; genus Vibrio; species Vibrio sp. 10N.286.51.B11. The sequence goes on from NZ_JBFRKI010000012.1 coordinate 347,914, forward strand.
AACTTCCACACCGACCTGATTCAGCGTTTATCGCCAGAGCAAGCCAACGAAAAGATTGGCTTACCCGTCGATAAAGAGAGTGTTTACTTTCCGCTGGGTGGTTGGCTAAGCCCTCTTCAACTGACTCAAGGCTTGATTGGCAAGCTAGAAGAGAGCAACCAAGTGAGCGCACACTATCAACATCAAGTAACGCAACTTGAGTGGCTCGAAGCTGAAAAACAATGGTTACTGACGATTGAGGCACCTCAAGGTGAGATTCAAACTAAGCACGACCAAGTAGTTGTCGCAAACGGACACAAGTTCACTCAGTTTGAACAAACTCAGCCAGTACCACTGACTCCGGTTAAAGGCCAAGTGAGCCATATTCCGACCACGGAAAATCTCAGCCAGCTAAAAACCGTGTTGTGCTTTGATGGCTATTTGACGCCACAGAACCCCAACAATGGTCATCACTGTATTGGTGCGAACTACGACAAAACCAATATCGACCAAGAATTTGATATTGAGGTTCAGCAGCACAATGGCGAGCGCCTACATGGGTCACTACCAGACCAAGCATGGACAAAAGATGTCGATACCAGTGACAACTTAGCGCGCCAAGGTATCCGAAGCGTAAGCCGTGACCACCTTCCGTTTGTCGGAAACGTTGGTGACTTTGAAGCCATTAAGGAGCAGTACCAAGATCTCCACAACTTCAACCCGCAGCGTGACTCGGTTGAGGATGTAGAAACGGTAACAAGCTTCCCTAACCTTTATTGCTTTATCGGACTGGGTTCACGTGGTTTGAGCTCTGCACCATTATTGGCTGAAGTATTAGCATCACAGATCTGTGGCGATCCGCTGCCCTTGCCTGTTGATGTGCTTGAGGCGATTCACCCAAGTCGAATGTGGGTACGCAGACTGCGTAAAGGTAAGGCATTAACGGCTGGATGGGTTGCTGACAAGCATTCTAAATCAAAGCCGTAGTTTCTAGTTCAGCTATTTTGAACATCTGAAATTTCTGAATATCTGAAACTAATAAGTTAAAAGCTAAAAAGCCCTACGTGACTAAGTTAAGTCGCTCGGGCTTTTTGTTATTCGTGTTGATCTAAACTGATGTTCTAAATGGAGCTGTATTTACAGCTTAGCAACCGCGTCTTTAATCTGTAGAACGATCTCTTCGTTGCTGATAGAACCAGATTCAAAATCAAAGTTATCGTAGAAGCTTGGTACTGAAACTGACGCTTGCACGTTTCCACCGAAGTAAGGTGCAGAACCTGTCGCTGCACCAAGTACCGTTTGTGCGCCACCAGGGCCTGGTGAAGTCGCTAGGTAAACCGCCGGCTTCTCGCCAAATACTGAACGCTCAATGCGTGTCGCCCAATCAAATAGGTTTTTATACGCAGCTGGGTAGTGACCATTGTGTTCTGCGAACGAGATAACAAACGCATCAGCTTCAGCTAGGTCGCGCAAGAATGCTTGAGCGCCTTCCGCTTGGCCAATCTCTTTTTCAGTGTCTTCACTGAACATAGGAACATTGTAATCGTTGATGTCTAGGACTTTAACTTCAGCACCTTCAATCAAGTTTGCTGCGTAAGTTGCTAGTGTTTTGTTGATTGAGGTAGAACTTGTGCTTGCGCCAAATGCGATAACTTTCATGATGTGACCTTTCTGTAATTCCGTTAAGTGGGATTAGAATAACGTAGTAAGAAAATGGAACCATCACAAGAAATGAACGGACTCATTCAAAAATTTCGAACGAGTCTCAAATAAACCGGTTCACTCAGCAAAATGGAAAGGAAGGGACTGAGCGGATAGTATTAATACATCGAGATTAAACTTGGTTTTGTAGCTCAACCCAAAGGTCACTAACGATGGTGCGGTCTGCTGGTGTTAGTTCAGAGCGAGCGTCGTCTAGGCTCTGTTCAATACGAGCTTTTACTTCAGCCACATCTTCAATGCCTTCTTCTTCACATGAAGCCACTGAAAGAGAAATATGACCACGTAAGTAACCACCAGCAAACAGTTCATCGTCTGATGCGTTTTCAATGCGAGCATCAATTACTTCAAGTAGTTTTTCTTCAAATTCGATAATCATAATATTCTCTTATTTCACAATAAATTGGCTAGCACATAAAGGTTCTACATCGTAGAAGCTGCGTAATGCTTCAGAGAGCATTTTCACGCGAGGCGGAAAGCCTACTTCAAAGATACCCATAACTTCGCTATGTACTTTATTCATAAAGGCCAAACGATCTGGCTCAAAATCGCCGTGTAGATTGTCACAGCTGACATTAAAAGGAAAGCCTGCGCTCATCGCAATGATCCATTCATACGCTTGTGGGCGAATTTCTACTTTTTCAAACTCAGCTTGAACCGATTCCGTTCGACCGTCAGGTTCATACCAATAGCCAAAATCTTCCAGTAAACGACGCTCAGGCCCAGCAACGCACCAGTGTGCGATCTCATGGAGTGCAGAGGCGTAAAAGCCACGTGCGAACACGATTCGATGGTGTGGGATAGTATCATCAGCAGGCAAATAGATCGGCTCATCAGCCCCTAGCTCTAGTTTGGTATTAAAGCTTTCAAAAAAGGTCTGATTGAAGATATCGATAATGTCTGAGTATTGGTGTGTCATAAAATCAAATTTAAGTAAAAATAACTGGGGCATTTTGCTTTTTTTTAAGCGCTCGGTAAAGCCCTATCAAGCGTAATGACATCGGGTTCGCCATTATACTTTGCAGTGACAATCGATTGCCATTCCCAGATTACACCACTTTAAGGTGAATGATTAGTTTAGCTAATCTGAAACGCCCATTCACGGTACAAATATTCATTCGTCAACAAGCATTTTTACTACTACACTCGCGCTTCATTTTATATCCCTAAGGCCTATAAGACTCGAGTTTATAGACCTAAATTATAGAGCTACAGCAATGCTACTAAGTGTTTTGTATATCATTGGCATCACGGCAGAAGCCATGACCGGCGCTCTCAGTGCAGGCAAACAAAAAATGGATTGGTTTGGTGTAATGTTGGTTGCGAGCGCAACGGCAATTGGCGGCGGTACAGTACGCGATATCTTACTTGGCCATTACCCTTTAGGTTGGGTTGAAAACCCTCAGTATCTGGCCATCACCTGTATAGCAGGTGTTATTACAACCGGGTTGGCGAAATGGGTTATCAAGCTAAAAGGTTTGTTTATTCGCTTGGATGCCTTAGGCCTAATCGTATTCAGTATCATTGGTACCAAAGTAGCGATGACCATGGGTCTTCACCCAATGATCTGTATGGTGTCTGCGCTAGTCACCGGTGTCTTTGGTGGTTTGCTGCGCGACCTTATCTGTCGTCAAACACCATTAGTGTTGCATGAAGAGCTATACGCGTCTGTCGCACTTGTCGCTTCGGGTTTGTACCTAGGTTTGCTTGAGCTTGGCATCAACGACGTCACGGCGACAATTGTGACGCTTGTAGTTGGTTACTTGCTGCGCATGGCGGCTGTAAGATTCAAATGGAGTTTGCCTTCGTTCCAGCTTGATCCTGAAAGTTCAGTGCATTAATGGATTAAGAGCCTTAAGCTGCTAGCTGTCTTTAATGACGATAGTCGCTAACCGGACGAATAATCCTGCTAATGTGAAAAAGGGTTACTTCATTACGAAGCAACCCTTTTTTGTTTCTACCAATTCTATTCTAAATAAAAAGAAGCAGAATTAGATTTGTGGTGTTTCAGTTGTCACACCAAAGTTTTGACCACGATGACGTAGCAAGTGGTCAAGCAGCACGATAGCCAGCATTGCTTCTGCAATAGGTACCGCACGGATGCCAACACATGGATCGTGACGACCTTTCGTGATTAGCTGCGTTGCTTCACCATCTTTCGTGATTGTGTCACCAGGTACAGTGATGCTTGATGTTGGTTTAAGCGCAATGCTTGCCACAATATCTTGACCAGTAGAGATACCACCTAAGATACCGCCAGCATGATTGCTGCTGAAACCTTCTGGAGTTAATGGGTCACGGTGTTCACTACCGCGTTGATTAACAACATCGAAGCCATCACCAATCTCAACACCTTTCACAGCGTTAATGCTCATTAGAGCGTGCGCGATGTCAGCATCTAGACGATCAAAGATTGGCTCACCAAGGCCTACTGGCACTTTAGTCGCAACCACTTGAATCTTCGCACCGATCGAGTTGCCTTCTTTTAGCAAGTCACGAATCAGTTGATCAAATTCTGGTACTTTGTCGGCATCTGGACAGAAGAAAGCGTTGTTTTCAATCTCGTTCCAATCCACTTTATCAATTGAGATATCACCCATTTGAGAAAGGTAAGCTTGGATTTCAACACCAAATTCTTGTTTTAGGTATTTCTTCGCAATTGCACCTGCAGCAACACGCATTGCAGTTTCACGAGCTGAAGAACGACCACCACCTCGGTAATCACGCACACCGTACTTTTGATGGTACGTATAGTCAGCGTGGCCAGGGCGGAACTTGTCTTTAATTTCGGAATAGTCTTTAGAGCGTTGGTCTGTATTTTCAATCAATAGACCAATAGAAGTACCCGTAGTTTGGCCTTCAAATACACCTGATAAGATTTTCACTTCATCCGCTTCACGACGAGCCGTTGTATAGCGAGAAGTGCCCGGACGACGACGGTCCAGATCTTTCTGCAGATCTTCTTCGGTAATTTCTAATCCTGGTGGGCACCCGTCTACGATACATCCTAGTGCGATACCGTGACTCTCTCCGAATGTGGTCACTCGAAAGTGTTGTCCGATACTGTTTCCTGCCATTGCTTCCTCTAAATCAGCCATCAATCAGAAGGTTTGATTCCTAAACCGACTGGCTAATAGCTTTACTTGTCTATTCTTCGTGAATTCATAGTGGCTTTATTACCAAATGATGTAAACCCCAAAAAACGAACAATTTTAACTTTCTATTACATAAGCCGAATGAAACGAATAACAGAAGAAAATGAGTCGCGCTTGAAAAGAAGTGTTTTATGATATGTAAAATGCAAAAAACCCGACAACTCGGAGAGTTATCGGGTTTCTTTAAATAATGGCACGCCCTGAAGGATTCGAACCTTCGACCACCTCCTTAGAAGGGAGGTGCTCTATCCAGCTGAGCTAAGGGCGCGCTACAGGAACGAATTATACGAATTCGAATCAGTAAAGCAACGGCTTTATGTAACATTCTGATCTAAGTGGGTAAAAAAAGGCCAACAAACATATAAGTGTTGGAAAATAGACCAAAGCAAACGTTTGCTTGATGGTAATCAAAAAGATTTTCTGGAATAATGCGCCAAAAACATCAGCCACTAACTTGAATATCAATACTAAGGAAATTCATGACTGCTCAAAATATTGATGGAAAGCTAATTTCTCAAACGGTTCGCTCCGAAGTTGCTGCACGTGTAAAAGCTCGTACTGAAGCTGGATTACGCGCTCCGGGCCTAGCGGTTGTTTTAGTGGGTGAAGACCCTGCTTCTCAGGTTTACGTTGGAAGTAAGCGTAAAGCGTGTGAAGAAGTTGGCTTCGTATCTAAATCTTACGACTTGCCAGCCACTGCGACAGAAGACGAATTGTTAACATTGGTAGACCAACTGAACGACGATCCAGAGATCGACGGTATTCTTGTTCAACTGCCTCTACCAGCTGGCATTGATAGCACTCACGTTCTTGAGCGTATCACGCCAGAGAAAGACGTTGACGGCTTCCACCCATACAATGTCGGCCGTTTGGCTCAGCGCATGCCTAAGCTTCGCTCTTGTACGCCAAAAGGCATCATCACGCTGCTTGACCGTTACAACATCGACTTACGTGGTAAACACGCGGTTGTGGTTGGCGCATCAAACATTGTAGGTCGCCCAATGACGCTAGAACTTCTTCTAGCAGGTTGTACAACGACAACATGTCACCGCTTCACCAAAGACCTTGAAGGTCACGTGCGTCAAGCAGACGTTGTTGTAGTTGCCGTTGGTAAGCCTAACTTCATTCCTGGCGCTTGGATTAAGAAAGGCGCTGTTGTGGTCGATGTTGGTATCAACCGTTTAGAATCTGGCAAACTAGTGGGCGACGTTGAATACGACGTAGCGAAAGAAAGCGCAAGCTTCATCACACCTGTGCCGGGTGGTGTTGGCCCAATGACGGTTGCGAGCCTAATCGAGAACACCATGATCGCTTGCGAGCAATTTCACTCGAAGTAGTCCGCAGCGCATATAAATAAAATTAGAAAGCCGCAACGTGATGAACGTTGCGGCTTTTTTGATGCTTTGGTACTTAGCTATTCGTTTTTACAACGGGGTGACTCGCTTTTGATGAAGTGCTCGTTGCTACTTATCTGGAGTCTCGACTTTTTCCGTCTGTTCAGAAGGCGGTAATAAACTAATAAGCTCACACTCCGTTGATATGAGTTTTTCCAACTCAGATCCTTGTGTAATTAAACGGAAATCACCGCCATTAATCACCCCAAGAGGAATGGCATTAGGATACAAAGCGTTAAACTCTTTTAAATCAAATGCCTCGGTCAAACCTGTACTTTTAATTTGGCTACCCTGAGCCATCAGTGAGTTAAGCTTAGAATAGGTAATCCCTTCCGAGAACAGACTTCGATTGCCATTGCGGCTCACTTGATGTCTTTCATGCTTAGTCTCTGACGATTCAAGCTCAAACACCTTATTGGCACCAAACTCGTCTTGGTAATGCATGCTGACTAACGGGTTGGTTTGACGATAAGGCGAGACGATCATCGCACGCCCTATCCCATCGAGTTCCAAATTGTTTTCCGCGTGGCTTGAAGCTGGGTTACCAAAGTAAACATTCAAGTTATCCATACGAGCTAAGCGAATGCTTTCCCAGTTAGTATCAGCAAGCACACTGTTGATGTTGTGTGTGGCTAGCACCTTGGCAAATTGTCTTGCAAAGTGAGTGGCGCCAAAGAAGATAACCCCTTGCGCTTTCTCTTGAGTGACCCCTAGCCTTCTCGCCCACCAGCTCGCGGTTAAGCTCTGAATCACAACCGTACCAATAATGACTAAGAACACCATGGGCACGAGCAGATCTGCGCCTTCAATCAATTGCTTCTCTTGCAGTTTTATCGCAAACAGAGAAGAAACCGCGGCTGCTACGATCCCGCGAGGTGCCATCCAACTCAAAAACCATTTATCCGCCGAATTAAGATCCGTACCGATCCCGCTGATCCACACGCTTAACGGGCGAGCCACCAACATAACCACCGCTAGCAACCCAATACCGCCCCAACCTATCGAAAGGAAAGCCCCCGAATCGAGTCGACTGGCTAACAGAATAAACAACGCAGAAATAAGTAACACGGTCAGGGTTTCTTTGAATTCGATGATGTCTTCGATGTCCAAGCCCTTCACGTTGGCAAGCCAGATCCCCATGATGGTCACGGTTAATAAACCCGATTCTTCACTCAGATCATTAGAAAACGAGAACGCCGCCAACATTAGCGTCAGCACAGCCACATTACGTAAATAGTGCGGTACCCAATGCCCTTGCAGCATCTTGGCAATCAAATGGCCACCGATGATCCCTAAGCCTAAACCTATGACTAACGTCAGGCCCAGAGCTGACAGAACATGGCTTGTAGGATCGGCTGAAGAGACAATGTATTCGTAAACGAGAACGGCAAACAGAGCGCCAATCGGGTCAATCACTATCCCTTCCCAGCGCAAGATACTGCCTAGCGAAGATTTGGGTTGAATGCTGCGCAGCATGGGAACAATCACCGTTGGGCCAGTCACCACGACTAATGCAGCAAACAACGCCGCCAATGGCCAACTGAAATCGACAAAATAATAAGCCCCCACCACGATGCACGCCCATGTAATCAACATGCCGAAACTCACTAAGTGAGTCACCATGCGGCCATGGCCTCTGATTTCTTTGAAATTAAGAGTCAATGCACCTTCAAACAGAATGATGGCGACCCCTAATGAAATCAACGGGAACAGTACACCACCAAAAATGGCATCAGGATTAAGGATCTTTAGACCGGGACCTAATAGCAGGCCAACGATAAGCAAAGGAAGAATAGCGGGAAGACGCAAACGCCAACCAAGTAGCTGGCAAGCCAAGGACAAGAGTCCAATTAACGCCAAAGAAGAAGTGATCGACAAATCCATTTGTGCCCCTAAACATTTGTACCACACCCTGTGGTACAAACTTATTCACTGAAATAAGAAAGCCTACGTTCTTACACTATAGGCTCTCTTTATCATACTAAGCGAATATTATTGTGGTTAATCAGTCACTTTACTATAGGGAGAGCAAAGCCATGATTAGTTAACTGGGTGGTTATGGCCCAGTTAGAAAATGCTTATAAGTCACCAATAATTACTTATAGAGAAAGCACCACGCCCGCAATCGCTGCGCTCATTAGGTTGGCAAGCACACCCGCACAAATTGCTTTAAAGCCGTATTGTGAGATGAAAGAGCGACGCTCTGGAACTAAGCTACCCAAACCGCCAATCAAAATTGCCATGGTAGAGATGTTGGCAAAACCACATAGTGCGAAAGTAACGATCGCTTTTGAGTGCTCACTCAGTGCGTCTTTTACGTCCATTAACTGGATGAAAGCCACAAACTCGTTCACAACGATCTTGTTACCGATCAGCGAGCCTGCAACCACAGCCTCAGACCACGGCACACCGATCAGCCATGCAACAGGCGCGAACACATAACCTAGGATAAGTTCGAAGCTTAGGTTTACGCCAAACCAGCCACCAACAATACCTAACAAGCCATTCAGCATTGCTATCACACTGATAAAGGCCAAAAGTGTCGCACCCACTGCAACGGCAATACGAAGTCCAGACATAGCCCCATCTGCCATTGCCTCGACTACGTTTGTTGCTCGTGGAATTTCAACGTCAGACTCAATATTTTCTTGAGCCTCATCTGCGCTACCTGGTACCAAAATCTTGGCCATCAATAGACCAGCAGGAGCAGACATGAATGCCGCAGCGATCAGGTAGTTCAAATCAACACCAAGCGATGCATAACCGACTAGCGTGCCACCAGCTACAGAAGCCAAACCACACACCATGACGGCAAACAGTTGTGAATCCGTCATGTGCTTCAAGTAAGGCTTAACCACCAATGGCGCTTCGATCATGCCAACAAAAATATTCGCAGTAGCAGACAGTGACTCCGCACGGCCTGTACCTAAGAACTTTTGCAAAGCACCGCCGATTAGGTTGATCACCTTTGGCATAAAGCCGATGTGGTACAAGCCTGAAATCAGTGCAGAGAAAAAGATAATGATGCCAAGAACATTAATCGCGAAAACAAATCCGTTATTAGTTAGGCCACCAAATAGGAAGTTAATCCCCTCTTGACCGTAGTTGATCAAGCTAGATACCGCACCCGTGGCTGCATTCAACGCTTCTTTACCCATTGGTACATACAGAACCAATAGCGCGAATGAGATTTGTAATAAGAAAGCCAAAGAGACTGTTCTTAGTGGAATATTTTTTCTGTCCGTAGATAGTAACCAAGCGGCAACTAAAATAGTGATAATTCCAAGTAGGGAAGCCATGTGCGTCAACCTAAAAGTTGTAGGTAGGAAAGGCGACGCATTCTATAGAGGAAATCGTTTGCGGCAAGCTGAGGTTGTTAATGTGATGTTGGGGTAATCACGATTTAACTATGAGTATAATTAAGTTATTGAATTTTAATAATTAACTTTGATTAAAAAGCGTACTTTTTCCATATGGAAATTATATTTATAGATTAGGAAACAGTTAGCGATGCAGTTCAACGCAAGTTTTGAGGTTTTTGTCCCAATACGTCGGCGACCCGATATGATCTTTAATGAACTCAATCACTGCCGAAAGCTTCTTCGGCATATTCTTTCGGCTCGGGTAAACGGCATAGAATGGCATCAGCTGACTGGCTCTCCACTCTGGCAATACTTGAATGAGCTTGCCCGTTCTAAACTCTTCTTTCACTAAGTAAGTCGCCAAATAAGCAACGCCCCACCCTGATACTGCCGCGTCTCGTACTGCCTCAGCCAAATCGACTGAGTAATCGCCCGCGACTTTGACGCTGAGGTTTTCTTGCCCGTTGTCAAACGCCCACGATGTGTAATCTCGTTCACGGCTGCGATAGATAAGACAGTTATGGTCAATCAAATCGGAAGGTACATGTGGCGTCCCAGCCTTAATCAGATAATCCGGTGACGCAGCCACCACAAACTGACTGTCGGCTAATCGCTGCGCAATGTAACCTTCAGGCAAATCTTCATTGTTGGTGATCCAGAGATCCAAGCGCTCTTCAATCATGTCCACCTTATAGTCGAACAAGTGGACCTCGATTCTCAACTGAGGATAAAGCTGTCTGAGTTGATCAATCGCCGGAATGATATGGAGTGTGCCAAATGACTGCGACAAACCGACGCGTAGTATTCCAGAGATATCATCGCGCTGGCTATCCATATCCATCTGAGCTGCTTTCACCGTGTTAAACAGCTGCTCACAATGTTGATAGAATACGTCTCCCGCTTCAGTCAGCGTGAGGCTTCGTGTGGTTCGTTGTACCAACTTGATGCCGATTGAGTCTTCAAGCAAAGCGACTTGCTTACTGATATGAGACACCGAAACGTTCAAGCTTTTTGCAGCACTGGTAAAGCCTTCGTGCTTGATCAGCGCATGGAATATCACCATCTGTGCAGCTCTATCTGTTAGCACAAGATCACCTTATTAAATCTCTGAAATATAAAATCAAAAAGGACTCCGAAGAGTCCTTTAGTTCGTTCTGCCTATGATAGGCCAAATGCTATTCAAAGCGACTTAGGTCTGTTAATCAAACTTAATTCTGTCGGCTAGGTGGCTTACTGCCAAAGCAAAGTAGTAAGAACGATTCCACTTCATTAACACATTGTAGTTGTTATAAATGAGGTACGAACGTCCGGTTTCATCATCCGGCATGATTAACCAAGCTTTAATGTCTTCATCAAGTGTTGGCAGTGGGCGATCGTCATAGCGTTTAATTCCGAGTTCAGACCACTCTTTTAAGTATTTCGCTTTGTCTTCGTCTCGACCTTGTAAATCGATCGACACAGTTGACGGAACATGAACCTGACGACCCCAAGTATATTTGTCATCCCACCCTGATTGGCTGAGATAATTGGCCGCCGAAGCAAATACGTCTTCTTCAGTGCCCCAAATGTCTTTCTTGCCATCACCACTGCCATCAGCGGCGTAAGCTAAGAATGAGCTTGGCATAAACTGAGGTTGACCCATCGCACCAGCCCAAGAGCCTTTCATCTCTTTTGGTGCAATATGGCCTTGATCAAGAATCTTCAATGCCGCCATCGCTTCGCTACGGAAGAAAGCTTCTCGGCGTCCTTCATAAGCCATGGTCGTTAGGGCGTCGATAACGCTGTAATTGCCCGTGAACTTACCAAAATTACTCTCAACGCCCCATAGCGCGACAATGAATCTTGGTTGAACACCATATTCATCACCAATACGCTTTAACGCGGTGTAATGCTCCTTGTAGAGTGACCTTGCTTGCTTCACTTTCCAATCTGGAACCGCTCGTGGAATGTATTCATCCAGAGTCAGTTTTTTCTCAGGTTGGTTTTTGTCGGCTTTTACCGCTCTTGGCTTAAACGTTACACCATCAAAGGCTTCATCAATGATCGCTTCAGAGATGCCTTCTTCACGGCCTTGTTGTTTTAGTTTTTCTACATATTGCTCGAAGCTCAGTTCTTCAGCTTGTACTGAACTTATGGTCAGGCTATTACCCAATAGTAATGCCGACACAGCCAATATGGTTTTCGAAAATTTACTCAACGATCACTCCTCCTTGAATTGAGGTGGCTATCACTCTTCGTCTTGAGATTTCTGTTGAGCTTTACGCTCTTTATGAAGCTCAAGTTCGTTAACTGGTGGTGGCGGAACCTGTAAAAAGAAACCATCGGTATTCAGTGATTCTTTCACTTTTTCGATGTTTACTTGAGCCAGTTTACGGCCATCCATTTTAATTACCATTACAAAACTAGGTTTACCAAACATTTGCATCAATGCGTCAGGAACTTGTGAAAAATCATCCTTCTTAGGGATATAAAGGTATGTTCCTTCTTTCTTTGAGCTTTTATATATAGAACACAGCATGACAAACCTTTTAATTGATTATGACTACAAAACTCTCACTTGCGAGATCAATAGTTTATGTTAGGGAAATATTGGGAACAAAACGTCCATTTGACAACAAGATTACTTGCTGTGCTTGGTTTGGGAATATAACATGATAAACCTAGTTTCAGGCAATGCCCTTTATTTTATTGATAAAGAAATTGTACTAATCCGCTATTGAGGTCCTGTAGTTTTTCGATGTCTAGTAACCCAGATCTAAAAGGTAGCAGCTTTACGCTATCTGTTTTGCACTTATCCGATGATCAAGTCGAAAATGCAGTCTCTTTTCTTCAAGAGAAAGTAGACCAAGCACCTACGTTTTTCGCTGCCGCACCTGTTGTTATCAACATCAGTAAAGTCGCGGGCGATATCGATTTTGTGCAACTTAAAAATGGTATATCTCAAGCGGGCATGATCCCGGTTGGTGTGGCAGGCTGTTCTGATAAGCGAATGCAAAACCTCGCTAAAGAAGCCGGTTTTGCAGTGATGACGGCAAGCAAGTCGCCATCTCAAGCTCCAGCGAAAATGGCACCAATCAAAGTGATTAGAACCCCTATTCGTTCTGGTCAGCAGGTTTATGCGAAAGATGGCGATCTATTGATACTCAGCCATGTGAGTGCAGGCGCGGAAGTGATTGCCGATGGCAGCATCCATATTCATGGCACTTTACGCGGCCGTGCGATTGCAGGTGCAAGTGGTCAAACTGAAGCAAAAATAATTTGTAATGACTTACAAGCCGAGCTGGTTTCCATTGCCGGAAATTACTGGCTCAGCGATCAAATTGAAAGCGAGTACTGGCAGAAGAAAACCATGTTCAGTATGGCAAACGATGTATTACACGTTGATGTCCTCGCAATATAAGAGAAATAAAAGGAAAACAGAATGGCACGCATTATCGTTGTAACGTCAGGTAAAGGCGGGGTAGGCAAAACGACCTCCAGTGCAGCTATTGCCTCGGGTCTGGCTTTAAAAGGAAAGAAAACCGCAGTTATCGACTTTGATATCGGTCTGCGTAACCTAGATTTAATCATGGGTTGTGAGCGTCGTGTTGTGTACGACTTCGTTAATGTTATCAATGGTGAAGCGACGCTGAACCAAGCGATGATCAAAGACAAGCGCACAGAGAACCTGTTCATTCTTCCTGCTTCTCAAACTCGTGATAAAGACGCACTAACAAAAGATGGTGTTCGTCGTGTATTTGATGAACTGGATGAAATGGGCTTTGATTTCATCATCTGTGATTCTCCTGCGGGTATCGAACAAGGCGCTCTTATGGCGTTGTACTTCGCTGATGAAGCGATTGTAACCACCAACCCAGAAGTCTCTTCAGTACGCGATTCAGACCGTATTCTAGGTATTCTTGACTCTAAATCTCGTCGTTCTGAAGACGGCTTAGAGCCAGTGAAAACACACCTTCTATTGACTCGCTACAACCCAGCACGTGTAACTCAAGGTGAGATGCTCAGTGTTGAAGACGTTGAAGAAATCCTGCACATCTCTCTACTGGGTGTAATTCCAGAGAGCCAAGCGGTACTGAACGCATCGAACAAGGGTGTTCCAGTTATCTTTGACGAAGCAACCGACGCAGGTATGGCTTACAATGATACTGTAGAGCGACTACTGGGTAGCCAAGTTGACTTCCGCTTCTTAACGGAACAGAAGAAAGGCATCTTCAAACGACTGTTCGGGGGCTAATGCACAATGTCATTATTAGAGTTTTTTAGACCACAGAAAAAGACAACCGCAAACCTAGCCAAAGAACGTTTGCAGATCATTGTTGCCGAACGACGCAGCCATGACGACCCAGCGCCGTCTTACCTGCCGCAACTAAAAGAAGACATCTTGAAGTGTATTGCCAAGTACGTTGAGGTCGATCCATCAATGGTTGATCTGACTTTTGAACACAAAGATGACGACATCTCAGTGTTAGAGTTGAATGTTAAGCTTCCAGAAGAAGATTGATAATCTTTCTGAACAAGATTGGCAGGTAATACACTTGCTTGTATTGATTGAATAAAAAAGAGAGCCTAGGCTCTCTTTTTTGTATGTGCAGTTTATAACTGTAACTAAGTTAGGCTTTAAAGCAGCAAGCGGTTATTTGATCGCTTTACTCAGCTTTTCGCCAACCACATCTAAACGCCAGCCTTGCATAACATCAGGCAGCTTTTCTGGGTTACGATCGTGCTTCCACACCCAGCTTAACATTTGGTTAAGTTGCTTCTTCGATGCCAAGAATTCCGTCGCCAAACCACTGTGTTGTGATGCTGTTTTCACTTCATCTTTCAGCACTTTGAAGAGTTGCTTGTAGCCAGGGAAGTCCATTAGACGTTCTACTGGTGCTGGGTACTCTTCTTCTGGTGTATGTTCCGCTAACTTTACGATTGAGCTGATCTTCGCACCATGGCGACGCACAGAGCGGTAATCAAAACCCTCTTGCTCCATGTGCTTGGGATCTTTCATCGCAAAACGCGCCACAGCCCATAGGTCTTGTTCTTTGAAGACAAAGTTCAGCGCTAAATCGCGCTTGATTGCTTCTTTTAGACGCCAAGTTGCTAGAGGTCGTAAGATCGCTAATTGCTTAGGTTTAAGCTGCCACGCCCCTTTAATATCAAGGTAGGCTGTATCTGGGTTTACTTTACGAATGCGCTTGGCAACTTGTAAATCAGACTCTTGCTGAGCCGCTTCCCACCAGCCAGCTTCCATCACTTTTTCTAGAAGCTTGTTGTACATTGGCATTAGGTAATGCACGTCTGCTGCTGCGTAGTCCAATTGTTTTTGAGAAAGCGGACGCGCTAGCCAGTCTGTGCGAGATTCACTCTTATCGAGATCGACACCGACAAACTCTGAAACCAGAGCAGCAAAGCCCGTTGATAAACCATGACCTAAGAAAGCCGCCATGATCTGTGTATCAACCATTGGTGTTGGTGTACAGCCAAATGCGTTCTGGAACACTTCCAAATCTTCACCGCACGCGTGCAGCACTTTCAATACTGATGCGTCTTTCAACAAGGTAACGAACGGTGTCATGTCATCAAGAGCAATAGGGTCAATCAGTGACAGCGTTTCACCATCAAATAACTGAATCAAGCCTAATTGAGGGTAATAGGTTCTAGTACGAACGAACTCCGTATCAAGCATAACGACATCGGCTTCACGTGCTTGTTGGCAAACTCGCTCAAGGTCTTTCAATTGGGTAATGATTTGATAATCCACAAAAACTCTCACAGGTTTCTATTTGATCGCCGGATACAAAAATGCCGACATTAACTGTCGGCATTCTAACACCATTTTTCAGCGCTCGCTTAGATTAAGCGCCTCAATGGTTTTGGTGCAGTACTTTCGCGCAAACGGGCTAATTATTCGCTAGCGCGTTTCGCAAGTTCTGCATCGTTTTCTTCACGCAGTACGCGGCGTAAGATCTTACCTACGTTAGTCTTTGGAAGATCATCTCTGAACTCGACTAATTTAGGGATTTTGTAACCCGTTAAGTGCTCACGACAGTGCGCGATAATGTCTTCTTTGGTCAGGCTAGGGTCACGCTTCACAACGTAGATCTTAACCAATTCACCAGACACTTCATGAGGTTGACCGATAGCTGCTACTTCAAGCACTTTACCATGCAGAGCCACAACGTCTTCAATCTCGTTCGGGTAGACGTTGAAGCCTGATACAAGAATCATGTCCTTCTTACGGTCAACGATGTACAACAAGCCTTCGTCATCAAACTTAACGATGTCACCTGTCGATAACCAACCGTCTTGATCGATCACTTCTTTGGTCGCTTCAGGGCGCTGCCAGTAACCTTGCATCACTTGAGGGCCACGAACTTGTAGCTCGCCTACTTGGTCATTAGCAATAACCTTACCTTCATCATCAACAATACGAACTTCTGTCGATGGTACTGGTAGGCCGATAGCACCTGTGTAGTCTTTCAGGTCGTATGGGTTACCCGTTACCAGTGGTGAACACTCAGTTAAGCCATAGCCTTCCAATAGGTGAATGCCTGTCGCTTTCTTCCATTGCTCAGCAACAGCGCGTTGAACCGCCATGCCGCCGCCAACAGATAGGCGTAGGTTACTGAAATCCAACTCGTGGAAATCTTCGTTATTAACTAGCGCATTAAACAAGGTGTTTACGCCGGTAATTGCGGTAAACGGAACCTTTTGCAGCTCTTTAATAAAGCCAGGAATGTCACGAGGGTTAGTAATTAGAAGGTTACGACCACCCATCTCAACAAACAGTAAGCAGTTCACCGTCAGTGCAAATACGTGGTAAAGCGGTAATGCCGTTACAACCAACTCGCGGCCTTCTTGCAGAACAGGACCGTAAGCCCCTTTCGCTTGAAGTACGTTCGCAATCATATTGCGGTGCGTTAGGATTGCGCCCTTCGCTACACCTGTTGTACCACCAGTGTACTGTAGGAACGCGATGTCATCACCCGCCATGAACGGTTTCACATATTGAAGACGACGACCTTTGTGCAGCGCTTTTCTGAATGAGATAGCACCCGGCAGATCATACTTAGGCACCATGCCTTTTACGTATTTCACTACAAAGTCGACAATTGTCCCTTTCGCGCGTGGCAGCATTTGCCCTAGGCTAGTTAGAACAACGTGTTTAACCGGCGTGTTATCAACGACTTTCTCTAGCGTGCTCGCAAAGTTAGATACGATAACAATCGCCTTTGCACCAGAATCGTTCAGTTGATGTTCAAGCTCACGAGGTGTGTACAGTGGGTTGACGTTCACTGCAATCATACCTGCACGCAATACACCAAATAGTGCAATTGGGTATTGCAGTAGGTTTGGCATCATTAGCGCGACGCGATCGCCCTTCTTCAGTTTCAAGTCATTCTGTAGGTAAGCGGCAAAAGCACGGCTGCGCTCTTCAAGCTTACGGAATGTCATAATCGAGCCCATGTTCTCGAATGCAGGTTGGTCCGCGTACTTCTGTACCGACTGTTCAAACATTTCTACAAGAGATGGGTACTGATCTGGGTTGATCGTTTCTGGTACGTCACTTGGATAACGTGAAAGCCAAGGTTTATCCACGATGTTACTCCTCGTTTATCAGCTGACGACTGCTTCGCCGCTTTTTATCATTGCGGTATTACAGCACAGCTTTAGTGCATGAGCACTAAAAGGCTCAAACACTTGTTTAAATTTTGTTAACTACACCAAGAATTAGCTCTGAAACTAGCTCTGGGCTCTCTAAATGACAATGATGTCCGCCAGGAACAGTCTCTATATGCAGAGGACTATGCACTGATTTGTAGCGATTATGCTGCAAATGTCGGAATCCATCATTCCCTAGGATTATTAATTGAGGGCATTCAATAGCCGCCATAATCGCTTCAGCGTGCGCCTGTGACATTCGATATAACGAGTCACATTTTAGATTAGGGTCACATCGCCACTGCCAAGAGTTCTCGAACTCGACAATACCTCGCTCAACAATAGGAGCGATTAATTCAGCATTAATTTGGTTGGCGTGAGCTCTCAGCTTAATAGCATCCTCAAGGCTTGCCAGAGGACGTGAAGGCTTTCTTCGCTGTCGAAGACGACTGAGTACCCCATCTCTCAAGCGAGAGACTGTTTCGTGGGGAGCTTCAGAAAGAGGTCCGTGACCTTCAATTTGAATTAATCCTGACACCTTTTCAGGAAAGGCGGCACTATAGCAACTTGCTATCAATGCACCAAGTGAATGTCCTACTAGTACCAGTCTGTTTGGCGATAATTTAGTCACCAACTGATGCAAGTCATCAATATAATCATGAAATGGGTAGTAACTTCCCGATTTGTGCGACGAGAAGCCGTGTCCGAAAAGGTCGATAGCAATAAGGTGAGCATTGGGCGCAAACTTGGCGACTTGCTGCATAACCTGGTTAAAACTGGACGAATTGTCCAACCACCCATGAATAAAAACGACCGTCGTTGCGGTCGTTTGTGGGTTGCCAATCTGTTGTGTTGCAAGCGTCCCGCTCGCGAGGGAGTATGACTTTTCAATCATCAAACACTTAGTTCCATCTGTTTGCGCAATCAACGTCTAAAAAGTTAATTACTCTACGTCCTGTATCACTCGACCTTGTCTTGGCATCGTTTGAAAACTGCGACAATGTAAACTTCTGCACGAGTAGTAGGTTGGTGCAAAATCATTAACAACAACGCGCTCAGTAATGTTCCACAGTCGTTGGTTGTCCACTTTCATTACAGGGAAGGTGTAAGGGTATTCCCCTATTTTTCCATCTTCACTCCCGCTTGACTGACCAACCAAAGTAATCAGACGACCTTCTGCAAAGCTTAGAGGCTCAACGTACCCTTCAATATAACCAACAAAACGTCCGCTTGGCTCTGCGTCTAGATCTGGCTTACCGCTACTCGAAATCGGCATATTAGCGACTTCGATTCGAGTCTTATCTTTCAAGTTGGTCACTTTAGAGATAACGCCACCTAATCGAACACTTTTCGCATCCGGTAGTTGGTCGACCCACTGTTGGTAATCGCTAATCACAGGCTCTGATTTTGCTTCAAGCTCGCTAGGAAGTGATGAACACCCGGCAAGTACCAAGACACCAAGAGAAAAGGCTATTAAGCGTAATTTAGAGAGATAATTTGACATGGTTCTGGTCCTTAAACAGGCATTAATAAGAAGCTCTAGATGTAGATATCGACACCGATAAGCTTTGCAAGTTCTTCTTTCTTCGCCTGATTCATTACATCCATATACTCTTCCATAGCCTTACGTCCTCGGCCTTCTGGAAGATCATACTGGATTTGAGCCTTGTGCAGTTCAGACTCTTTAACTTGACGAATAGAGTGAGAAACAGCATTAGCCACCTTAGTCGGTTGCACAACCGCAGTGCTAGCATCAGATTTTTTTGCCTGCTCCTTCTTTTTTATTCGATTCGGCTTAGACGTGCTGCCTATCGAAGAAGGAGGTAAGTTGTTAATTGATACCATGACTAAATATCTGCCCTCTCAAATCTAAATAATACGTATTTAGACCTAATTTGCATCAGAACCTTGTAAAAATTATTCGCGACCTGGCAGTTTTTTCCAAGTCACTTTGTCACGAAGATAAACAGGCTCAGACTCTTCTGCTGCAACCGCTTTACCTTCTGCGTAAGCAAATTGAGCAAGGAACGCCATATCTTGAGCTTCTGGAAACAGGACTTCACACGCTTTAGTGTTGATTGCTAGTGTATCCATGTGCTCGGCGTATGCTTCCCAACCGGTACCTACTTTCGCCCATGTCTCAGAATCCACTTCAAGCTGCGCAGCCAATTCGCTTGGAGGTGTGACGCATTCAGCATCAACTGCAGTCCAACGACCGTCTTGTTCACGGCTGTAACGAGCCCAGTACACTTCACTCATGCGCGCATCAATCGCTGTTGCTACGTGAGTTTCACCAAATTTACGGTAGCTGCCCTGCGCCATCGCTGCCAGTGTTGACACACCGATCATCGGTAAATCAGCACCAAAAGCTAAGCCTTGAGCAATACCAATACCAATACGTACACCCGTGAAGCTGCCAGGGCCTTGGCCAAACGCGATAGCATCGATATCGGTTAAAGCGACATTCGCTTCTTTCAGTACTTCATCCACCATAGGTAGAATTTTCTTCGTATGGTCTCGAGGAGCCTCTTCGCTACGTGCGAACACCTGGTCACCAATTACTAATGCAACTGAACAGTTTTCAGTTGCGGTATCTACTGCAAGAATTTTCGCGCTCATTTGTGTCTCAAATATTCGTTATCTAATCTAAAAATAATGGCTAAACTCAACAATGCCAATTACTCAGCAGCGGTTGAATGGTCTTTAGCTAAGAATTCCTTAATGACCCCTAAGTCACGTGTACGAGGGATAGGCGGTAAACTCGCCAAAAATATGCCACCGTAATCGCGAGTCACCAATCGGTTATCGCAAATAATCAAAGCACCATTATCGCGCTTGTCACGTATCAATCGGCCGACACCTTGTTTCAAGGTAATCACAGCGTCTGGCAACTGTACTTGTGCAAAAGGATCACCCCCTTTTAGCTTACAGTCCTCGATTCGAGCCTTAAGTAAAGGGTCATCAGGGGCTGTAAAGGGCAATTTATCGATGATAACACAGCTTAATGCGTCGCCCCTAACATCTATCCCCTCCCAGAAAGCACCTGTAGCCACCAGCAATGCGTTACCTAATTCCATGAATTCGGCTAAGGTTTTTTGCTTACTTGTCTCACCTTGCAATAGAACGGGAACCGAGAGGGTTTCACGGAATCGCTCCCCCAACTCTTTCATCATGCTGTGTGAAGTACACAAGAAGAAACAGCGGCCTTGGTTTTGCTCAATCACAGGAGTCAGCATTCTTACTAGCTTATCCGCGAGACCGGGGCTATTCGGTTCTGGAAGATAACGAGGCACACACAAGCGCGCTTGATTCGGATAATCAAACGGGCTCGGCAGTGAAAACTGTGCCGACGGTTTTAACCCTAATCGAGAAGTAAAGTGTTCGAAATCATCCGACACCGCCAAGGTTGCTGAGGTAAACACCCATGCGCCCGGCTTCAGCTCAATCTGTTCGTGGAATTTATCGGCGACAGAAAGCGGTGTGATATGCAGAGCAAAGTGGCGCGGTGTAGTGTCATACCAATACGAATAGCCAGTGATCGACACATCGCACACACGTTCGATACGCGACTTAATCATATTTGCGCGTTCGAAAGCGGTATCTAACAGCTGGCTTCGCCCAAGTGCTAACTTCAATACATCAACAGCAAGTTGCAGAGCATCTTGCAAACGAACTAACTCGCGTGCAATCGACTCGGATTTCAAAGCTTCGCGCCAGTTACCACGAAAGCCGGTATCACCAAGCACAATACGCAGATCGGCTGACGATTGAACGAGCCTATCCCCTACTTTCTGTAGCTGACGCATGTCTTTGGCTTCAGTTCGGTAAGCAATTTCAATGTCTTTGGCTAACTCTTGGATCTGTCGACTGGAAACCGATTGTCCGAAGTACTGGCTGGCGATGTCAGGAAGTTGATGTGCTTCATCGAAAATAAACACGTCAGCTTCAGGTATCAATTCGCCAAATCCGGTTTCTTTGATCGCCAAATCAGCTAGGAAAAGGTGGTGGTTTACGACCACCACATCGGAATCCATCGCTTTTTTACGCGCTTTAAGCACAAAGCAATCGGTATAGCTTGGGCACTCTTTACCCAAGCAATTATCATTGGTCGAGGTAATGGTTGGAATAACCGGGCTGTCTTCAGCGATATCATCACAATCGCCTAAATCACCCGTTTGAGTGGATGACGACCAACTACGAACTTTGACTAACTGAGCCAGCAGCGTTGGATCGGTATGAGCACCATGACTCTCGATCATTTGGCGGCTGAGTCTGTCCAAACACAAATAGTTTGAACGACCTTTCAACAGAGCAACCTGACCATAAAAGCCAAGCGCATCGACCATCAAGGGTAAATCTCGGTGAAACAGCTGTTCTTGAAGGTTTTTAGACCCCGTACTAATGATGGTTTTCTTGCCACTAAGCAGCGCAGGCACTAGGTAAGCAAACGTCTTACCAGTACCTGTTCCAGCCTCAACAACCAACTGGCTTTGATTTTCAATAGCTTGTGAAACCGCTTCAGCCATGTCTAACTGAGCTTGTCTTGGTTGAAACCCAGGGATAGCTTTGCCCAGAGCGCCATCAGCAGAAAACGTTTTAGATATCATAGAGTACGAAGTTTAGAAAAAGAGAAGGAGAATTATGGCAGGTTTAGTGAGCCGGCGCGAATCAAGAATGACTTCGCACCGGAGGTGTTTGGTTTGGCTTGACGTGGCTTAAGTTACCTTGAAGGTAAGAATTGAAGAAGTAGGAATTAGAGAATCGTTTTTATTTTCGACTGAGATAACGTGATAGCCAAGGAGCACCTTCAAAATGGTTATCACCAGGCTGTATGGCTTTCGCTGCATCGGTTGGTGAGGTCTTACTTTCCCACATTTCATCTAGAACATGACCATCTAATTCGGTACCTCTCGCCAATGAATTCACTCGCTTGCAGTACAGTTTTTTGGCTAGTAACTCTTTATCCATAAGTATCACCTCTATTTTTGGCCAAGGCGTAAATGCCTCGGTTGAAGTTCAAATGCGTACTACGGTCAAAACTTTTAAAAATGAAGCTTCTGCCTGTTTTTCTATCTAAAAACTGATATTTCTATATCAAACAATTTATCAAAGCGATAAATCAGCAGCAGAATTTGTTGAAACCAACTTGATAATAGATTAATTATAACGGTGATATTGCGGCTCAGTTCACCGTTCGACGGCCTGCATTAAATTTGAAGAATCCCGATTTAATATAATAAGTGCAACATTTCATGGAAGTAAGATGCAAATGGAAAGAAAAACTTTACTAACACATTGTACTGATGCCCCAGGCCTCATCTCGAAGATCACCAACATTTGTTACAAACACCAACTCAATATTGTGCACAACAATGAGTTCGTAGATAACACAAGTGGCCACTTCTTTATGCGCACCGAGCTTGAAGGGTATTTCAATGACGAAACCTTACTTGCCGATTTAGATCAAGCCCTGCCACCAAATACGAAACGTAAGCTTGTTGATTCGTCTCGCAAGCGTGTTGTGATACTCGTGACCAAGGAAGCACACTGCCTTGGCGACATTCTAATGAAGAACTTCGATGGCAGCTTAGACGTTGAAATTGCGGCCGTTGTCGGTAACTACGACATTCTACAAAGCCTAACCGAGCGTTTTGACATCCCTTACCACCATGTTTCTCACGAAGGGCTAAACCGTGAAGAACATGAGAAGAAGATGCTAGAAGTGATTGACCAGTACGAGGCGGATTACCTTGTTTTGGCTAAGTACATGCGAGTGCTGACACCAGGTTTTGTTGAAAAATACAACCACAAGATCATCAATATCCACCACAGCTTCTTGCCAGCATTTATTGGCGCGAAGCCATACCAACAAGCGTATGAGCGCGGCGTGAAGATCATTGGCGCAACGGCACACTTTGTGACGAATGATTTGGATGAAGGTCCAATCATCAAGCAAGATGTTATCCCTGTGGATCACAACTTCAGCGCGAAAGACATGGCACAAGCCGGTCGTGACGTAGAGAAGAATGTATTAAGTAAGGCGTTAAACAAGGTGATCAATGATCATGTGTTTGTTTACGGCAACAAGACTGTAATTCTGTAAATCGGATATTCGATTTCCGGTAAGACTTCCAGTTAGAACCCAATAAAAAACGCGCAATAGGGAAAGCCCATCGCGCGTTTTTTGTATCTGATGATCAGACTCGCTTTGAGAGATTCCCGACTACGCTCCTTCGTCGCTATCGGGAATGACGAACTCGGTGATGAACCTTCGAGCTATAGGCTCTAACATACGCTCTCGAACGCTCAGTCTGTCACTATCCAAAGATAGACTCTGGCAAATTTCATCGAACACCCCGTCATTCCGACGAGCCAAGGCGAGATCAGGAATCTCTTTCCTAGCAACTCTCTATTCAAATTAAGCCTGTTCTGATTCCACAATCTTCTTCAAAGAGTGTGGATGCAGCTTGATGCAAATCCCTTGATGTTTAAAAGCCACTGTTGGGTTATTCAAGCGTTCACCCTCGCCTTTCGGGCTAGAGAGTTTGATCTTAACGCCTTGCTCACCCAGCGTTTCAAAGTTAGCAGCGAACTGCGGGTAAGTTTCTTTAAGATCCGCTAGATACTCATCAGCTGTTTGGGCATGAGAAGGAATCACAAACTCTACATGTTCCCAATCTTGGCTTGGGTAAATCTTACCTTCTGCTGGATATGGCAGCTCCAAACATTCAATTTTCCAGCCAAGGCTTTGCAAGGGTTCATCGAAAGCCAACACCACAATTGGACGACCATTAATCATCGCCTCAGAAATCGTAGAGCCGTACTCAGACCAAGCTTGATGGGCAGATTTCGCTAGCTCAGTGTCATTGATTCGCAGCGCAATATGATCCGCTTGAGCAAAGCTTAAATCCAAACCTAATGTATTTCCTAGGCTCTCGATTTTTGCCATAAAAGTATCAAGGCGGGCGATCATTTTTTGTGGTTCTAGTTCAGCTTGCTTCAGGCTCATCATCATTGTCTGTGTTCTCCAAATAATGGCTGCATGTTATCAGTTTTGCCTTTTGCAACAAGCGTTGCTTTTACAAAAAACACTCAATAACTATGTTCTTTTCGCTCCTTAAACATGCAAACGCGTCTTGCTAAAAGTCGATTGTCAAAAACCACTCAGGAAATGTTAATTTTCTATCAATTCGACCTATAAGAAACCGCACAAAATTGGTATGATTACCGCCATTTCTGTGAACTTAAACAGAGTCTGCTGCTGATTTTGGCATTAAATCGTTAACTAGAAGCATAATTAACCAATTTAATGACCAAGAATTAACGGCCACTCTTATCATCCTTGAATTGAAGGAAACGCGTGTGAATATCCAAGCACTTATTAATGACAAAGTATCTCAGGCTCTAGAAGCCGCTGGCGCACCTGCAGGCTCTCCTGCTGCTGTTCGTCAATCTGCAAAACCACAGTTTGGTGACTACCAAGCAAACGGCGTTATGGGCGTTGCTAAACGACTAGGCACTAACCCACGAGAATTTGCTCAAAAAGTATTGGACGTTCTAAACCTAGACGGTATCGCGTCTAAAGTTGAAATCGCAGGTCCGGGTTTCCTAAACATCTTCCTAGATGAAGCTTTCCTAGCCAAACAAGCAGACGCAGCATTGGCTGACTCTCGCCTTGGTGTTGCCGTTGCTGAAACGCAAACTATTGTTGCGGATTACTCTGCGCCAAACGTTGCGAAAGAGATGCACGTTGGTCACCTACGTTCAACTATCATCGGTGATGCAGTAGTTCGTACTCTAGAATTTCTAGGCCACAACGTTATCCGCGCTAACCACATCGGTGACTGGGGTACTCAATTCGGTATGCTTATCGCAAACCTTGAGCGCGTTCAGGCTGAGTCTGGCGAAGTTTCAATGGAACTTGCTGACCTTGAAGGCTTCTACCGTGAATCTAAAAAGCTTTACGATGAAGACGAAGAGTTCGCAGTTAAAGCACGTGGCTACGTTGTTAAACTGCAAAGCGGCGACGAGTTCTGCGCAGAGATGTGGAAGAAGCTTGTTGACGTAACAATGATTCAAAACCAACGCAACTACGATCGCCTAAACGTGTCTCTAACACGTGATGACGTAATGGGCGAAAGCATGTACAACCACATGCTTCCAACTATCGTTGCTGACCTAAAAGAGCAAGGTCTTGCAAAAGAAGATGACGGCGCACAGGTTGTATTCCTAGACGAATACAAGAACAAAGATGGCGACCCAATGGGCGTTATCATCCAGAAACGTGACGGCGGCTTCCTTTACACAACCACTGATATCGCGTGTGCAAAATACCGTTTTGAAGAACTAGGCGCAGACCGCGTGCTTTACTTCATCGACTCACGTCAGCACCAACACCTAATGCAAGCTTGGACTATCGTTCGCAAAGCAGGTTACATCCCAGAATCTGTTTCTCTTGAGCACCACGCGTTCGGCATGATGCTTGGTAAAGATGGTAAGCCATTCAAGACTCGTGCAGGCGGTACTGTTCGTCTTGCTGATCTTCTGGATGAAGCAGAAGTTCGTGCAGCGCAGCTAATCGAATCTAAGAACCCAGAACTAGCAGAAGACGAGAAGAAAGCGATCGCGAACACAGTTGCTATGGCAGCGGTTAAGTACGCAGACCTTTCTAAGCACCGCACTACTGACTACGTGTTCGATTGGGACAACATGCTTGCATTCGAAGGCAACACAGCACCATACATGCAGTACGCATACACTCGTGTTGCTTCTGTATTTGCTAAAGCTGGCATTTCTATGGACTCGCTTGAAGGTGAAATCAAAATCACTGAAGAGAAAGAGAAAGCGCTTATCGCGAAACTTCTACAGTTTGAAGAAGCAGTACAGTCTGTTGCTCGTGAAGGTCAACCACACATCATGTGTAGCTACCTATTCGAACTAGCTGGTCAATTCTCTAGCTTCTACGAAGCTTGCCCTATCCTAGTTGCTGAAGACAAAGCTGTTAAGCAGAGCCGTCTGAAGCTTGCTGCACTAACAGCGAAGACGATCAAGCAAGGTCTATCGCTTCTAGGTATCGACACTCTAGAGCGCATGTAAGCGATTCGAGATTCGAGATTCGAGATTCGAGATTCGAGATTCGAGAAAATTAGAAAGGTTGACGTGAAAGCGTCAACCTTTTTTTGTCTGGAGGTTTGTTTACTCGATTATTTAAGCGATTAGCTAACCTACACAGCAAGAGATCTCCTATTACGCTCATTCGTCGCTCTAGGAGATGACGAGAATAGGTGTAGTGAATCCAAGACAACATCAATGATGCGCCATCAAACCACACCAAATCGTTATCCCTCTTCTCACCATCATTCCCTACAGTGAGGGACGAACGTGATAGGGAATCTGCTTATTGAGGACGTAAGCCCTAGCCACATTCAAACTCCGACCTTATACTCATGTAAAACAATTAATTGGAAAGATCATGAGCTTCGAACTTCACCCGCAACTTGCGAAAGACACCACACTTATCGGCGAATTTCCACTGAGCTTAGCCCTGCTACACAAAGATAACGCAGTGCCTTGGGTTATCTTGGTACCAAAACGTGCCAACCTAAAAGAGTTGCACCACTTACCAATGAAAGAGCAACAGCAGTTCCTACATGAATCTCAGGCGGTAAGCCAAGCATTAGAAGCAACGTTCCAACCAGACAAATTGAACCTTGGTGCGCTGGGTAATATGGTGCCACAACTGCACATCCACCATATTGCACGCTTCAAAGACGACATTGCTTGGCCCGGCCCAGTATGGGGTAATACAAAAGGCGAACAGCGCAGTGAAGAAGATCAAGCCGCTATCCTGACTCGTATCCAAAACGTTCTGTCACTGAGCTCTATCTTCAAGAAAGCATAATTCGAGTTCATCTCATTGAGCTTTAAAGCAAAACACTTCAGAAAAGACACATAACAAAAAGCCGCTCATCTTAGATAAGCGGCTTTGTCATTTTCTAATCTCGCCTTTTTCAACGAGAGTCTGAAGACCGAACTACATCATCACGTTAAGCGACAAACCATCTTGTTTGCTGATGGTGTAGCGAATACGCGTTGTATGACCATGCTTATTCGTATCGACCAAGCGAGAAACTTTCCCTTTCTTGACCCAAACACTCAGCATCGCATCGACGCCATCTTCACTCATGCCAAACTTTGCAGCGAGCTCTTTACGAGCCGCAACGCCGTGGCTATCAATGTATTGATGAAGTTCAGTTAAAATCATACTACTTGCACCTCTAGTGCTTTCTGCTTACTGCCCACTTTCTTGAAGACGCGATACGTCACCACAAAACCACCAGCAATCGCCACCATCCATACTGCACTTGTCACAGGATGCGCAGCAAAGTTTGCCGCTTGGTAGTAGAAAGTCGCACCAAAGTAACCAAGAGCCATCGTCCAAACCGCGATGAAGCGTGCAAACGTCTGACCAAATTCACGAACATAAGCACCCATCGCGGCCACACAAGGCGTGTAAAGCAGGATAAGAATCAAGTAAGCGAATGCCGCATGACCAGATACAAACTTGTCTTTCAAGTTACCAAAGATAGAGGTATCGACTTCTTGGTCAGCTGCTACAGAATTAGAGTCAGACAAGTCGCCAACTTCAATACCTAATGGATCTGAGTAGCTCAATCCGGCTAGGTTTTCAGGGATCGTCATTACCGCTTCTTGCAGGCTTGCTGCTAAGTCAAACTCAGCTGCTTCTTCATCAGAAGGCGTTGTATATAGGCTATTTAATGTACCAACAACGGCTTCTTTAGCGAAAATACCTGTGATGATACCAACCGTTGCAGGCCAGTTCTCTTCAGTAATACCAATTGGTTGGAATACAGGTGTTACAACTTGAGCTGCTCTAGACAGTACTGAGTTTTCGCTATCTTCGTTACCAAAGCTGCCGTCCATACCTAGAGAGTTTAGGAAGCTAAGAATAGCCACAACCATCACGATTGTTTTACCTGCACCAAGTACGAAACGCTTCAGCTTCTGCCAAGTTTTCAACATTACGTTTTGCACTGTCGGCAATTCGTAATCTGGCATTTCCATCACTAAGCTATCACTGCTACCTGGGTAGATCGTGTTTTTCAGGAACAAACCCGTAAATACAGAAGCAACGATACCCATGATGTACAGAGCGAATACTACGTTTTGTCCTGCACCTGGGAAGAACGCCGCCGCGAACAGTGCGTATACCGGTAAACGAGCACCACATGACATAAACGGCGCCATTGATGCTGCTAGTTTACGTTCGCGCTCTTGGTCAAGAGTACGAGTTGCCATGATTGAAGGCACGTTACAACCAAAGCCCAGTACAAGTGGGACAAATGCTTTACCCGGTAAACCAATCTTCTGCATCA
Source organism: Vibrio sp. 10N.286.51.B11 (assembly GCF_041469245.1). Classification (NCBI taxonomy): domain Bacteria; kingdom Pseudomonadati; phylum Pseudomonadota; class Gammaproteobacteria; order Vibrionales; family Vibrionaceae; genus Vibrio; species Vibrio sp. 10N.286.51.B11. The sequence goes on from NZ_JBFRKI010000012.1 coordinate 376,572, forward strand.
CTTTATCAAGTACAAATGCAGCACGAGCCATGTAGCCTGAGCTTTCTAGTACCGCTAAGAATAGGTAAAGCGCTGCGATAACAGGAATAAAGGTCGCAACCGTTTGGATACCGCCGCCAATACCATCAGCAAGTACAGTGACTAACCAAACTGGTAAATGGCCATCTAATAAGTGGTGTCCACCATCAACTAATATTGCTCCAACACCAATATCGAAGAAGTCGATAAACGCACTACCGATATTGATAGAGAACATGAACATTAGGTACATGATAACGAAGAAGAAAGGAATACCGACCCATTTGTTCAAAATGAATTGGTCTGCTTTCTCTGTAAAGTTACGGCTTAGTTTACCTTCGCTGCGACGAACACGTTTACAAAGGTCATGTAAGAAAGTGTATTTAGCGTCAGCAACAGCAAGGTCAATATCGAAATCGGCACCAAGACGCACGCTATCAATTTGAGTGCGAGTTTGTGGGGCTAAACCATTCAATACCAAGTAATCATTTTCTAAAGCACGAATCGCTAGCGCTCGGTGAGATACGTCAGCATCATCAAATTGTGACTCAACAGAAGGGATAAGAGCTTCTAACGCGGCATCGTAATCAATAGAGATAGGGTCAAGGCTCACACCTTGAACAAGCAGTTTATGCAGACGCTCTTTAAAGCGAACCACTTGACCTTTATCGTTTGCAGACAAGCTTAGAACTGGGCAACCTAGCTCTTTCTCTAGTGCTTTAAGGTTAATCACCTGACGTTCGCGCTTTAATACATCCATTTTGTTCAACACAACGATCATTGGGCGACCCAACTCACGCAGCTGTAATGTCATATATAAGCTTCGTTCTAGACAGTTAGCGTCGACAACATTGATGATCACATCTGCTGGGTGAGTTAAAACAGCGCGAGACGCGATAGACTCATCGATGCTGTTCGCATCATTACCACTGTCTAGTGCGTAGATACCCGGTAAATCCGTTAGTTGAAACTGATCACCAGCGTGCGAGTATAAACCCGTCTTCTTTTCAACAGTGACACCAACCCAGTTACCAACGTGCTGCTTAGCACCAGTCAGTGCGTTGAACAGTGTTGTTTTACCACTATTCGGGTTACCAACGGTAAGAACTTGATAATCCATTTAGATAACCTCGATTTGTTCTGCAATGCTTTCACGAATGGCGATAGAAACACCTCTCACTTCAACTTGAAGCGGATCACCCATAGGTGCACGGCGGATAAGCGTCACCTCGGTTTTTGGCAACATACCCATGACCATAAGTTTCTTCCTTACGTCTGGTGTTAAACCTGTTAGTGCAACAATAGAAGCCGCCTTTCCTTGCTCTAGTTGTGAGAGTTTCATAAGTACCCAATTCGTGACTGATAATGAGAAAGATTGTTATTAACGCCATGATACACATACATGCCCACAATTCTATTGTGTGAAATCAATGTTTTCGAAAATACATACTCGTAAGTTTCGTTAAAAACGTTTACGTCAAAAACGTTACTTTCAACAACTAGCGAGAACTACCTCACTAGTACAAACCCTCCCAAACAAAAACAAATCATTAATTATCAATCACTTGAGACAATGTCGGTTTTATCATAGGTATCTGTCGTTAATTTTATAAGTAAAATAAGTAGCTGGACGTATAGTTACTCCATCTAAGAGAAACTACTTCTCTTTAATTTTATTCCAGAGGTGATATGGCTTTGCTATATCACTCCGGCAGCAAGCGAAGGTGTCGTTGGCACCCGTGGTATAGTCCCCCCGGCTATGCCACGATATTTTTTTTCTTCCCTTTGTTTTATCCCAACAACCTTTTTAAACTCCCCATTTATCTCGTAGAAGCATAAGAAAGCCCCAACACGAATGTCGAGGCTAAAGTATCTTTATTTATGTTCTAGCTGAGTATCCGCTGCGTGCTACTCTTCGTTGTTTTCAGCAAACTTAGATGGTGACATGCCAAAGTGGTGCTTAAACCTTTGACTGAAATAGGAAGGGTCATTGAACCCCGAATCAAACGCCACATCAGAGATCTTCTCTCCAGCGAGTAAGCGCTCACACGCATGCTCTAGACGTACTTCATTCAAGTGCTCTTTGAAGGTCTTGTTGTAAGCCGATTTAAAGCGTCTCTGTAAGCTTCTCTCAGACATAAACAAATACTTAGCGGCAGTTGCAGTACTGAACTCGGCATCAGCGTAGTTTTCACTCACAAGCTGCGACACTCTGTTCTTCCACTCTTGTTCCGCTGTCAGTTTTTGTTGCTCTGGTGTTGAGGCGGCAAGCTTAATGGTTTCAATCTGTTCAATTGTGCTGGCTTCAAGATTGTCGAGTACTTGATACTCAATTGGCCACGAAAGCTGAACCTTATTTTGAGACTCCGAAACAAAGGCATTAAGCTCACCACCGCTCTGATTCATCAATAGCGGCAGCTTTTCGATGTTAAGGTCGGTCGACTTTCCGGTATTGTCACCCATGCTTGATGCCAGTTTAGGGAAAGGCATCCCATGATCTCGAATGGTCACAACAAGATGCTCCTTAACCTCTTCAACCAGAACCACCATACTCTGCGACTTAAAGTTTCTCTTGATGATGCTCGCAACCAAGCTATTGAAGATAATATCGAGATTAAAATACAGCAACGAGACATATCGTTGTTTTGTTTCGACTTTAATATCCAGTTCAATACCGGCTTTGGTTAAGTCATCCTGCCAAGCTTTGAGTACCACCTCTAAGATTAAAATTATATCGTAACAAACTTGCCCTTCTCCTTGAGGCGTATTACTCAATTGAGCTAAGCCATTTTTCAAGGTTAGAATCGGCGACTTCCCGAGCTCGTCATTCCAATTCGGGAGCATTGCAGCAATATGATTCACTTCAGAAGAGAGTTCATTGGCAGTGTGAGACACAAGCGCATTCTTCACGGATAGCTGCTTTTTAAGCTGTTGATTAGTGGCGAGTAATATCCGGCTTTGGTGCCTCAATTGGTCTGTCTTCAGTGCAACTTGCGCTTTTAAGTGCCGGTTGGCAAAAGTGACATAACGCGAACGCCAAAAGACTAAGATAGTCACAACGCCAATCAGTAATATCAGAGAGCTTGCTGCAGCCCAATTGGTCAGATACCAAGGCTCCGCAATCGAGAAGCTTTGATTGGTTGACACAAAGCGATAATGGGAGCCTTTAACCGGCTTCACTTCAAGTGTGTAATCCCCTGGAAGAAGATGATCGAGCGTTAACAAGCCCCCTTCAAACTCACTCCAAGGTTCATCGTCGCTCAGTCGGTATTCCATCGCAGGTGCGAACGTTGCTGGTAAGATACCTAGCTTAAACCCCATCGATGAACCATAAGGAATCTCATCCAGCTCTGCCGTTTTCCCGCCAAGTGATACCGTTTGTTGGTCGACACTTATCTTACTCAACAAGGCACGGCTATGAGGTGTAGTTGATACCAGTAACTCGTTAGATAACGCGCTGACTACACCATACTTTGAGCCGAAAACAAGCCTCGAAGGTTGGCTATCTTGACTGTAAAAAAGAGCACACGCTCCTGCCGCCAGTTCATTGGTGATCAAACCAAATGGCGAACCTATGTGTTTATGCAGTTGCCCATCCAATCCGTAATAACTGATGCCTTTCGAAGAGCCTAACCAAACACCATTGTCATCGCTTATCAGGCAGTTGGGGCTAATATTGTCTTCAACAAGAGTGATTTCTTGAATAATAGAGCTGTCATCCGGGATTCGATACACGCCATAACTGCTCGCAAACCACTGCGCTCCATCCTTCGCTTTTTCAATATCGACGACTTTGCCAAACCGTTCGCTGGAACGACTAAAGCTAATTCGTTTATCAATGAACGAGTAGAAGCCATGATCCGTTCCTATATAGATGCGACCTAGCAAGCCTACATTGAGAGCGGTGATCTTCGCAGGCAAGAACTTGTCGACTAACCAGTCAGTGCCATAACTCGTCAGTTTCATGGTTTCGATAGATAACGAATAGAGGTTTTGCCCAGAGGTCATCCAAAGAACGTTATCGGCTTGAAGCGCAAGGTTTTCAACACGCACTCCCTCAATTGGCCTTGGTAAATCAAGGGCTTCGGGTTGTAGTGTTTCCGTATTTAGACTGATGATACCTTGTTCGGTCGCCAACCAAATGGAAGAGCCAAAGATCTCAAAATCATTAACAGGGTTAGAGTAAACACGAATTGGGTTCTCTTCACTTTCAGAATCAACCAAGTAGAGCCCCATTGAAGACGCGACCCAAGATAACTGGTCACTGACAGGCAGTACTTTATTGATCACCACACTACTCGAATGCATGCCCATTCCAGTTAGGGGTGTTCTCGAGAAGGTTTTGCTGAACAGTGAGAAGTATCGGATACCGTTGTTTGTCGCAACCCACATACCACCAGCATGATCGTTTATCAACGAATATATTTTCTCACCCGGTAACGAGAAGTCTTGACTAGCGGCTTGTTCGAATCGAGTAATTTGTCCCGTAATAAAGTTGTAGCTAATAAGGCCGTGCTCTGTACCAATCCAATACTGGTCCGAAGTTTCGGCCAACGAGAGAACATGCGACCCTTTAACGATGGTCTCTTTGTCTGGGTTCGCGAGATCAACAATCACAGCACCATTTAAAGTACCGATCACTAACTCACGTCGAGCATTCGAAAAATAAACCGTCTCAATATGGTTTTTGTCTGATGCGGTGACATGGGTAAACTCTTGATTCTCTGAAAGGTAAACGCCAGAACTGGTCGCTAGCACCCACTTTGATAGTACCCACTCAGCGTCGTTAATCGCAATGTCACTGCTGTTATTGTATCGGTACAGTTTAAGTAGAGAGTAGGTGTTGAATTCTAAAGATTGAGTGTTGTAGGTATAGAAATTACTGCCGTCAGTAACCCAAATATAATCGCCTGATGCACCGATATTCGCTATTTCAGCGCCGGGACTTAGGCTAAACGCCAATTCGTTGCCAATTCCAGGGTTATGTCGATAGACCTCATTGTCGAAAAATGTCCAAAACTCATCGTTCAGAAAGGCGACTCTTTCCGAAGAAAATTGCAGTAAGCTTCCCTTGCGAGGGAATAGAGTTCGACCATCGTAAAAGAGTACTTTTCCATGCACATCATGAACCCAGAGCCCACCTCCGGCACCTAAATACAAGTTTTTAGCCGCAAGGAAATTCCCTTGCGCTTGAGCGGGCAAAGGATAGAAAACGGAGGGCGAGGTATTTACCGCTAGAACGCTAAATGAAATGCTCATTAACATGAACATTTTGAAGATAATTCGATACAACTCTTAATCCTGAACAGCAACAACACATGAAATTTTGGGTACCACAACGTCTTATCGTTGCTAAACCAAAAACTGAGTTTTTTTGTGCTTATTATTATCTTTCCATTTTAGCGGAAATTAGAAAAGGAGAAAGGAGGTTTGTTATTTGTTAGGAGGTTTTATCTTAGCGGTCACGAAAATGCCGCAAAAAGCGGCATGATTCATAAATTAACGAGAGCAAAGTAGAGTAAAGAATACTCGTTTATGACTTACTTCTCGTCTAAGCAACTTGTATAGCTATCTGTAAGTTGCTGAAGAAAATCGAAATAGCTTCCACTCTTCACTTCAACTGTTGAACCGATAGGGTCAAGCTGACCTTGTTTTGCGTTACTTCCGCGCGTCACTGATTCAATCACAGCAGGAGTGAATTGAGGCTCAGAAAACACACATTGAACGTTTTCACGTACTATCGTTTTCTTAATAGCGATCAGGCTTTTTGCACCCGGCTTACGCTCTGGGCTCACCGTAAAGTGACCTAAGTTATTTAGCTCAAACTCTTGCTCAAAGTAACCATACGCGTCATGAAAAACGTAGTAACCTTTGTCTTTCACGGGTGCAAGTTGCTCTCGAATAGACTGTTGCTTCTCTTTCAATGCAATCAGGAATGAATCGAGATTCTCTTGGTACGCCATTGCGTTGTCTGGATCAGATTCAATCAACTTAGCTGAGATGTATTTTGCAGCTACTTCAACTTGCTCGATACCTAACCAAAAATGCGGGTCATGGCTACCGTGGTGGTGCCCTTCATGTGCATCGTGGTCATGCTCTTCGTGTCCGAACTCTCGCAAGTTGATTCCGGGAATATCACTGATCTTGATAACATTTTCTTTTGAACCAATCACCTTAGTCAGAAAGGCTTCTAGGTCAGGGCCGAACCAGATGACCATATCGGCACTATGAACTTTTTTGACATCCGATGGCTTAAGCGCATAATCATGCGGCGAAGCATTGCTGTTCATCAACACATCCGGCTCACTAACGCCTTGCGTTAATTCTGTCACAATCATTTGAATTGGTTTAAAGCTTGTTAGAATAGTATTGGCACTTGCGACACTTGGCGCTAAAAGCAAAGTAGCAAGTATAAAAGATGAACGTGACATAATCCCTCGATAATAGAAAAGTAGCTTAGGCTTGAGGTAAATGTTACATTATAACATTAGCGAATTGCAAATGAGTTCTATTCATGGATAACTTAATCCAACTAGATTCTGTGAGCGTCGAATTTGACGGTCGAAAAGTTCTAGACAACATCTCTCTAAATTTAGAGCGCGGCAGAATCACCACCCTGATTGGGCCAAACGGTGCAGGAAAGTCGACATTAGTAAAAGTGGTACTGGGTTTACAGACCAAATTTTCAGGCACAATAACAAAAGCTAAAAAACTGAAAATTGGCTATGTACCACAAAAATTAAAGCTCAATGATTCCCTACCGCTCAACGTAGAGCGTTTTCTAAAACTCACTGGCAATTTCAGTCAGCAAGAGATCCTTGAAGCATTGAAGCTCGTTGGTGCTGAACATCTGCAGAAGAGTAACATGCACCAGCTATCTGGCGGAGAAAACCAACGTGTGCTCATTGCTCGTTCATTGCTAAGAAGACCAGATCTACTGGTTCTCGATGAACCGGCTCAAGGCGTCGACGTTCAAGGGCAAATAGACCTGTATGACTTGATTGACACCATTCGCCACCGCTTTGGTTGTGCCGTATTTATGGTTTCACACGATCTGCATTTAGTGATGGCAAAAACAGACGATGTTATCTGTTTACACCACCACATCTGTTGCTCAGGCGCACCTGCAGACATCAAACACCATCCTTCGTATATTGCGCTCTTTGGCACCGCGACCCAAGAGACGCTAGCGTTTTATCATCACCAACACGAACATCACCATCATGATCTCGCAGGCCAGCCTGTCGAAGGCGACGTGCATGAATGTTCAAACCATAAACACGGACACCACTAATGCTTGAGTTTCTTCTTCCCTCTATTTTGGCGGGTTTGGGTATTGCACTAATTGCAGGCCCACTAGGTTCATTCGTGGTGTGGCGTAAGATGGCTTACTTTGGTGACACGCTTGCTCACGCTTCTTTGATGGGCTTAGCACTTGGCTTTCTGTTCAACATTAACTTGTATTTCGCGCTGCTGATTTGTTGTTTGATGCTGGCCGTGTTGCTAGTGACTTTACAAAAACAAAAGCTGGTCGCGACCGATACCCTACTCGGTATTTTGGCGCACAGTGCGCTATCACTTGGTTTGGTTGCTGTCAGTTTCTTAGATAACGTTCGTGTTGACCTAATGAGCTACCTATTTGGTGACTTGCTGGCAGTATCTCCAACGGATTTAGTGTTCATCTATGCGGGTGCTGCTGTGATTGGATTAGTACTTGCTATCTTTTGGCGACCACTACTATCAACGACGGTTAACGAAGATCTCGCGGCGGTTGATGGCATCAACATTGATTTAATGCGTCTGATTCTGATGCTATTGGTCGGTATCGTGATTGCTGTCGGTATGAAGTTTGTTGGTGCGTTAATCATGACATCGCTACTGATTATTCCTGCAGCAACGGCAAGGAAGTTCTCGAGCACACCTGAGCAGATGGCCTTCCTTGCATCAATTATTGGCTCTATCGCTGTATTCGGTGGATTAAGCTTGTCTTGGTTCTATGATACGCCTGCTGGCCCGTCTGTGGTTATCAGTGCGGCAGCAATGTTTATGCTATCTCAAATGGTTAGAAGTCGAGCTTAGCACTTAGCAGTACGATCTCGTATCTCGAAAACATAAAAAAAGGCTTGGTCAGTGACCAAGCCTTTTTAATATCGTTTCAATTAACTTCTATCTCAATCGATAAAAGCCAGCTGATTACCAACCCGTGATTTCACGTAGGCCTTTACCGATGTCAGCAAGAGACTTAACAGTCTTAACGCCTGCTGCTTCTAGTGCTGCGAATTTATCTTCAGCAGTACCTTTACCGCCAGAGATGATTGCGCCTGCGTGGCCCATACGCTTGCCCGGAGGAGCAGTAACACCAGCGATGTAAGATACAACTGGCTTAGTTACGTTTGCTTTGATGAACTCAGCCGCTTCTTCTTCCGCAGTACCACCGATTTCACCAATCATTACGATTGCTTCAGTTTCTGGGTCTTCTTGGAAAAGTTTTAGGATATCAATGAAGTTTGAACCTGGGATAGGGTCACCACCGATACCAACACATGTAGACTGACCAAAGCCTTCATCTGTTGTTTGCTTAACTGCTTCGTATGTCAGAGTACCTGAACGAGATACGATGCCTACTTTACCCTTCTTGTGGATGTGACCAGGCATGATACCAATCTTACACTCGTCTGGAGTGATAAGACCTGGACAGTTAGGACCGATCATGCGAACGCCAGTTTCTTCTAGCTTCACTTTAACGTCGATCATATCTGTTGTAGGGATACCTTCAGTGATCGTTACGATCAGTTCGATACCTGCATCAATCGCTTCTAGGATTGCATCTTTACAGAAAGGAGCTGGTACGTAGATAACTGTTGCTGTTGCGCCAGTTACTTCTACCGCTTCACGTACTGTGTTGAATACTGGAAGGCCTAGGTGAGTTTGACCACCTTTACCAGGTGAAACACCACCAACCATTTGCGTACCGTATGCGATAGCTTGGTCTGAGTGGAATGTACCTTGACCGCCAGTGAAACCCTGACAGATTACTTTAGTGTCTTTGTTAATTAATACAGACATTATTTAGCCTCCGCAGCAGCAACAACTTTCTGAGCAGCATCTGTTAGAGATTCAGCTGCAATGATATCAACATCAGAATTAGCAAGTACTTCGCGACCTAGGTCTGCGTTTGTACCTTCTAGACGAACAACTACAGGAACTGTTACGCCGACTTCTTTAACTGCACCGATAATACCTTCAGCGATCATGTCACAACGAACGATGCCACCGAAAATGTTTACGAGTACTGCTTTAACATTGTCATCAGAAAGGATGATCTTGAATGCTTCAGCTACACGTTCTTTTGTCGCGCCGCCGCCTACATCAAGGAAGTTTGCTGGCTTGCCGCCGTGTAGGTTTACGATATCCATCGTACCCATCGCAAGGCCTGCACCGTTAACCATACAGCCAACGTTACCATCTAGTGCTACGTAGTTCAGTTCCCACTGTGCTGCGTGTGCTTCGCGCTCATCTTCTTGAGATGGATCGTGCATTTCACGTAGTTTAGGCTGACGGTACATCGCGTTTGAGTCGATGTTGATCTTGCCGTCTAGACAAAGCAGGTTGCCTTCGCCAGTAATTACAAGCGGGTTGATTTCTAGTAGAGCTAGGTCGTACTGAGAGAACATTTGGCCAAGACCCATGAAGATCTTAACGAACTGTTTGATTTGATCGCCAACTAGACCAAGTTTGAACGCCAGTTCACGGCCTTGGTAAGCTTGAGGGCCTACTAGAGGATCGATCGCTGATTGGTGAATCAACTCTGGAGTTTCTTCAGCGATTTTCTCAATGTCCACACCGCCTTCAGTTGACGCCATGAATACAATTTTACGCGTTGCGCGGTCAACAACAGCACCTAGGTAAAGTTCGTTAGCAATGTTTGATGCTTCTTCAACTAGGATCTTAGTTACAGGCTGACCATTAGCGTCTGTTTGGTAAGTCACTAGGTTTTTACCTAGCCACTTTTGTGCAAACTCTTTAACGCCTTCTTTGGTGTCATGTAGCTCTACGCCGCCCGCTTTACCGCGGCCACCAGCGTGTACTTGACACTTAACGACTTTCTTGGCTGTACTGATACGCCCTGCAGCTTCGAAAGCTTCTTGTGCAGTATCACATGCGAAACCTTCTGGTACAGGCAAACCGAATTCTGCAAACAGCTGTTTGGCTTGGTATTCATGCAAATTCATTTTGATATTCCGTTTATTTTCCCTTAAGGGATTATTATTTCCATAACGACACAGTTTCCTGTGTTACGTCTGTAGGGTCTTCTCAAAACAACTGCTGTCCATTTTCTAATGGCTTTACAGTTCAATTGAAGGCCAGACGTTGAGCAGCCTAGCCTTTGAAACTTTTTACGTCTAGCTAACGGGGTTAACTAGACGTTTTAGCGATACTAAACGTCTAATAGCAGACGTGCAGGATCTTCTAGAAGCTCTTTGATGGTCACTAGGAAGCCAACTGATTCACGGCCATCGATTAGACGGTGGTCGTAAGAAAGCGCTAGGTACATCATTGGTAGAATCTCTACCTTGCCATCAACAGCCATTGGACGGTCTTGGATTTTGTGCATACCCAAAATTGCCGCTTGAGGCGGGTTGATGATTGGCGTAGACATTAGAGAACCAAATACACCACCGTTTGTGATAGTGAAGTTGCCGCCCATCAGTTCATCAACCGTTAGCTTGCCGTCACGACCTTTGATTGCTAGCTCTTTGATGCCTTTTTCGATATCAGCGAAACCTAGTGTGTCACAGTCTTTGAGTACTGGAGTCACTAGACCACGTGGCGTAGATACCGCCATGCTGATGTCGAAGTAGTTGTGGTAAACGATATCTGTACCATCAATAGAAGCGTTCACTTCTGGGAAACGCTTCAGTGCTTCTGTTACTGCTTTCACGTAGAAAGACATGAAGCCAAGACGCGTATCGTGACGTTTCTCGAATTGGTCTTTGTACTGCTTACGAAGGTCCATGATTGGCTTCATGTTCACTTCGTTGAAAGTAGTCAGCATTGCTGTGCTGTTTTTCGCTTCTAGAAGACGGTTTGCAACTGTCTTACGCAGGCGAGTCATAGGCACGCGTTTTTGGCTGCGAGCCGCTGCTGGCGCTTCAACTGCTGGTGCAGATGCTGCTGCCGGAGCCGCTTTCGCTGCTGCTAGGTGTGCGTCGATGTCTTCACGAGTAATACGACCACCAACACCAGTGCCTTTAACGTCAGCTGGTTGTAGGTTGTGCTCAGCAAGCAGGCGACGAACAGCTGGGCTTAGTGCGTCGTTGTTCTCTTCTGTTAGCGCAGCTTTATGGCGCTTATCAGGAGATGCTTCTGTATCTTCAGTGGTGTCTTTCGTTGGTTCACCAGCGACAGCACCCGGCTTGATTTTAGCCAAAAGCTGCTTAGAAAGTACCGTAGCACCCTCTTCTTCGATGATAGCTTCCAGAACACCCGCTTCAGGAGCCGGTACTTCTAGAACTACTTTATCTGTTTCGATATCTACAATGACTTCATCACGTGCAACCGCTTCGCCCGGTTTTTTGTGCCAAGTAGCAACTGTTGCATCAGCCACAGATTCAGGTAAATCTGGAACCAGAATTTCAATTGTCATGTGCGTATTTTCCTTTTACTTCTAGTTCTTAAGTAGGGTCAAAGCGTCGTCAACTAACGCTTTTTGTTGTTTCAAGTGTACTGACATATAGCCAACAGCTGGTGATGCTGATGCAGGACGACCTGCGTATTGAATATCAGCACCTACTGGGATAGCAGCTCGGAAATTATGTTGGCTACTGTACCAAGCACCTTGGTTTTGTGGCTCTTCTTGACACCAAACGTAATCGACTACATTTGTGTATTGTGCGATGGCAGCTCTCACATCCTCATAAGGGAACGGGTAAAGTTGCTCAATACGTACAATAGCGACATCGTCTTGCTCGTTCTTACGTCTTTGGTCAAGCAGGTCAAAGTAAACCTTACCTGAACAGAACACGACGCGTTTTACGTTCTCAGGCGCCAGGTCATCAATTTCTGCGATAGCTGGTTGGAACGTACCTTCTGCCAAATCTTCCAGAGAAGAAGTACACAGAGGATGACGAAGCAATGACTTAGGTGACATTACGATCAGAGGACGACGCATTGGTCGAACAACCTGACGGCGAATCATGTGGTAAACCTGTGCCGGTGTTGAAGGAACAACAACCTGCATGTTTTGTTCAGCACATAACTGAAGGTAACGCTCAAGACGTGCAGAAGAGTGCTCTGGGCCTTGGCCTTCATAACCGTGAGGAAGCAGCATAGTTAGACCACATAGACGTGCCCACTTTTGCTCACCTGATGAAATGAATTGGTCGATAACAACTTGTGCACCGTTTGCGAAGTCACCAAATTGAGCTTCCCAAAGGGTTAGACCGCTTGGCTCTGCTGTCGCGTAACCATACTCAAATGCGAGTACCGCTTCTTCAGATAACACAGAGTCAAACACTTGGAATGGCCCTTGTTTATCATGAATGTTCGCAAGAGGAACATACGTGCTTGCATCTGATTGATTGTGCAGTACTGAGTGACGGTGGAAGAACGTACCACGACCTGAATCTTGGCCTGAGATACGAATACGCTTACCGTCGTCAACAAGTGTTGCGTATGCCAGAGTTTCAGCCATACCCCAATCGACTTGTTTCTCACCATTCACCATGGCAGTACGATCGTTGTACAGTTTATTTACTCGGCTTTGCAGCTTGTGGCTGTCCGGGTATTGACAAAGTTTGGTACCAAGTTCTTTCAGGCGCTCGATATCAATCTTGTTATCCCACTCGATGTTCCAGTCGTGACCTAGGTAAGGAGACCAGTCTACTGAGTGAAGTGCCATTGGACGCCACTCTTTAACCACAACTTCACCGTGATCAAGTGCATCACGATATTCGTTAACTAGCTGAGTTGCTGTATCAATACCAAACTCACCGCGCTCCATTAGCACGTCAGCGTAAAGCTTACGTGGTGTTGGGTGCTTCTTGATTTTTTGGTACATCAAAGGCTGTGTTGCATTCGGCTCATCGGCTTCATTGTGACCGTGGCGACGGTAACAAACCAAATCAATAACAACATCACGCTTAAACGTATTACGGTAATCCAATGCAAGACGCGCAACAAACGCAACCGCTTCTGGATCATCAGAGTTAACGTGGAAAATCGGAGCCTGAACCATCTTCGCGATATCGGTACAGTACATCGTAGAGCGTGTATCGCGAGGGTTAGACGTTGTAAAACCAACTTGGTTGTTTACAACGATACGAACCGTACCACCTACACAGAAACCACGAGCTTGAGACATGTTAAACGTCTCTTGTACTACACCCTGACCAGCGATAGCTGAGTCACCGTGGATAGTAATTGGAAGTACACGGCTACCATCATTATCACCAAGGCGATCTTGACGTGCACGTACTGAACCGATAACTACCGGGTTTACGATTTCTAAGTGAGATGGGTTAAATGCTAGTGCTAAGTGAACGTTGCCGCCTGGCGTTGCGAAGTCCGCAGAGAAGCCTTGGTGGTATTTCACATCACCAGTACCCCACGTGTCATCGTGCTTGCCCGCAAACTCGTCAAACAGGTCTTGTGGCTTTTTACCAAGCACGTTGACCAACATGTTTAGACGACCACGGTGAGCCATACCAACAACAACTTCACGCATGCCTTGTCCGCCAGCATGACGAATAATTTCTTTCGTCATTGGGATAAGAGCATCACCACCTTCCAACGAGAAGCGTTTTGCGCCTGGGAATTTCGCACCAAGATAGCGCTCAAGACCTTCAGCAGCAGTTAGCTCTTCTAGGAAAGCTTGCTTTTCTTCTTTGTTGAAAGAGGGTTGACCAGATACAGACTCTAAACGTTGTTGGATCCAACGCTTTTGCTCTGTATTTGTCATGTGCATGTATTCAGCACCAATAGAGCCACAATACGTTTGCTTTAGAGATTTGTAGAGATCTTTAAGCACCATCGTCTCTTGGCCAATGGCGTAAGAGCCGACGTTGAACGTCTCATTGAGGTCATCTTCGGTAAGAGTGTGGAAAGAAGGGTCCAGTTCATCAACTGTCGCTCTTTTCCATAAACCTAGGGGGTCTAGATTTGCTGCTTGATGCCCTCGGAATCGATAGGCATTAATAAGTTGCAGAACCTTTACTTGTTTCGCATCGACATCTGGATCACTAACTTGGACACTGTAATGCTTTGTTTCTTGAGCGAGTCGACGGAAGTATTCACGAACACGAGAGTGTGGTTGTTCCACTGTCTCTGAAGCTTGCACAGGCAGTTCTTCAAAAACACTTCTCCATTCGTCACTTACCGAATCTGGGTCACTTAGATACAGTTCATAGAGTTCTTCTACGTACGTTGCATTGGCGCCAGCCAAGTGTGAAGACTCGAGCCATGCCTTCATCACGCCGTTGTGCATATTTTCCCTTAACCAGTAGTTTTCACGTTTGCTGCGGTCTATGCCGAGCTATTAAAAGGCCGCCCCAAAACTTCTAGGGCGGCAATTTTTATATAACTTAAACCGAACGATTCACTAGCATGGTCTTGATGTGACCAATAGCTTTCGTCGGATTTAATCCCTTAGGACAAACACTTACACAATTCATGATGCCATGGCAACGAAAAACGCTAAATGCATCATCAAGATCGGACAAACGTTCGTCTGTCGCTGTATCTCGGCTATCAATTAGCCAACGGTACGCTGCAAGCAGGCCTGCTGGTCCGATGAATTTGTCAGGGTTCCACCAGAATGATGGGCATGACGTTGTACAACATGCACACATGATACATTCGTACAATCCATCTAAATGAGCACGCTCATCAGGGCTTTGTAAGTTTTCACGAGCCGGTGGCACATTGCCATCAGACACTAAGAATGGCTTCACTTTTTCGTAGTTATCGTAGAACTGAGTCATGTCTACAATCAGGTCACGAACAACGGGTAAGCCAGGCAGTGGGCGAATCACAATCTTGTCTTGGCCCGAAAGCGCAGACAATGGCGTGATACACGCTAGGCCATTTTTACCGTTCATGTTCAAACCATCCGAGCCACATACACCTTCACGGCATGAGCGACGGAATGAGATTGTTGGATCTTGCTCTTTCAACAGAATAAGCGCATCCAAAAGCATCATGTCTGAACCTTCATCCACTTCTAGAGTGTATTCCTTCATATAAGGTTTCTGGTCGACATCTGGATTGTAACGATATAAAGAGAAATTCAGTTTCATGGTCATATCTCCTTAGTACGTACGTGCTTTTGGTGGGAACGCTTCACGATGGATAGGTTCCATGTTTACACCACGCTTAGTCATGCTCTCTGACTCTGGGTTGTAAAGTGAGTGGCATAGCCATAGCTCATCATCACGGTCAGGGAAATCGAATCGAGCGTGTGCGCCACGGCTCTCTGTACGGAAATTTGCAGCAACAGCCGTTGCGAATGCCGTTTCCATCAAGTTTTCAAGCTCTAGACACTCGATACGTTGAGTGTTGAACTCTGTAGACTTATCAGATAGGTGTGCATTTTTCAGACGCTCGCGAATCGCTTTTAGCTCTTCTAGGCCTTCAGCCATTGCTTTGCCTTCACGGAATACTGAGAAGTTGTTCTGCATACATTGCTGAAGATCTTTACGGATTTGCGCTGGATCTTCGCCGTCTGTGCTGTTTTCCCAACGGTTGTAACGCTCTAGTGAACGCTCAATGTCAGCTTCAGTTGCAGGTTTCGCTTCGTCTTGCTTCTTCAGTGTCTCACCTAGGTGTAGACCTGTCGCACGACCAAATACCACTAAATCAAGCAGTGAGTTACCACCTAGACGGTTGGCACCATGTACTGATACTGATGCGATTTCACCACAAGCAAAGAGACCTTGGATTTCAACATCGTTGCCGTCTTCGGTTTGCTTAATAGCTTGACCAGAAACTTGTGTTGGAACACCACCCATCATGTAGTGACATGTAGGGATTACTGGGATTGGCTCTTTCACTGGATCAACGTGAGCAAAGGTACGAGAAAGTTCACATACACCAGGAAGACGAGATTCAAGTGTCTCTTTACCTAGATGATCAAGCTTAAGCTTGATGTGTGGACCCCAAGGGCCATCGCAACCGCGACCTTCACGAATTTCAACCATCATTGAACGAGCAACAACATCACGACCCGCTAAGTCTTTAGCGTTTGGTGCGTAACGTTCCATGAAGCGTTCGCCGTCTTTATTGAGAAGGTAACCACCTTCACCACGACAACCTTCCGTTACCAATACACCTGCACCAGCGATACCCGTCGGGTGGAACTGCCACATTTCGATGTCTTGCATAGGAACGCCAGCACGAATCGCCATACCAACACCGTCACCAGTGTTAATGTGTGCATTGGTTGTTGATGCGTAGATACGACCAGCACCACCAGTCGCAAGGATTGTTGCCTTCGCTTTGAAGTAGCAAACCTCGCCCGTTTCCATACAAAGCGCGGTAGTACCTAAAATTGCACCATCTTCGTTTTTAACAAGATCCAGTGCATACCACTCAGAGAAAACCGTCGTTTTGTGTTTAATGTTTTGTTGGTAAAGCGTATGAAGCAGTGCGTGACCAGTACGGTCGGCTGCAGCTGCGGTACGAGCCGCTTGCTCACCACCAAAGTTTTTAGATTGACCACCGAAAGGACGCTGGTAAATAGTACCGTTCTCAAAACGAGAGAAAGGCAGGCCCATTTTTTCGAGTTCGATTACCGACTCAGGACCGTTTTTACACATGTATTCGATAGCGTCTTGGTCACCGATGTAATCAGAACCTTTTACTGTGTCATACATATGTTGTTCCCAATGGTCTTCATGCGCGTTACCAAGAGCAACAGTGATGCCGCCTTGCGCTGAAACCGTATGAGAACGAGTAGGGAAAACTTTAGAAAGCAATGCACAAGAAAGGCCTTGCTCAGAAATTTGCAGTGCGGCACGCATACCTGCACCACCAGCGCCGATCACTACGGCATCAAACTCACGAACAGGAATAGTCACTTACGCACCCCACAAAATAAACAGACCAGAGAAGAAATATCCAAGAAGAACTGCAACAACACCGACTTGAAGACCAACACGCAGTTTTGCGCATTTGATGTAGTCAGTTAGTACTTGCCATAGGCCGATCCACGCGTGAACCAAAACAGAAGTAAGCGCTAACATGGTGAAGACTTTAGTGAAGGTTCCACCAAAGAATTGCGTCCAAGATGCGTAAGAGATATCACCAGAGAAAGCACAAAAGCTAACTAGGTAGATAGTGTAAAGCGTCATAATGATGGCAGTAGCACGAATCAATAGATAATCGTGGACACCATTACGACCAAAAGTAGAAACGTTGTTTACCATACTAAGATCCCCGCTAGTAGAGACAATACCGCTGTTGCTGCGAATGCAACCTTAGCGCTCTTCGCGCCAGATTCCAGCTCTTCAAAGTGACCAAGGTCCATAAGAAGGTGACGAATACCACCAGCAATGTGGTAAGCCAAAGCGGTTAAAATGCCCCACAGAATAAACTTCACGAAGAAACCATCGACAATGTCGCTAGCTTCGGCAAAGCCTACTGGGGATGAGAGGGAAATGGATAGTAACCAAAGCAAAATTCCAATCGCGACAAAAGTTATCACCCCAGACACACGGTGTAGGATGGAAGCTATTGCTGTGATTGGAAAGTGGATGGTCTGTAAATCTAAATTAACAGGTCTTGTCTTTCTTTCTTTCACGGGCTTGCTCACTCAGCTCCATTGAGCATTATGGTCATTAAATAACCTTATGATATTGTTATGGACAAAATTTGATTGTAAACCTTCAAAATTTAACATTAACTTAACAAATAACTGAAGTTGAGCCTTAGATAATTGTAAAATAATTGTTAACTGCTCGATTAAGAAAGACACCTCACATTTCTTCTTAGCCTTGCATTTATAAGGTTTTAACCAAACTTTTCAGCGCCACTATACGACTGGCAACATTCTAATACAATTGATGTAACAAATAATGCTACACAGACCAGATTTTTAACGAATTTAATGTAAAAAACACTAACAAGTGCACACAAAGCTTCAGAAAAATTGACTTTCCCACGTAAGACCAGTAAAAAAATGGCACATAAACATCCTGGACGGATTAAATAATAAACAAAGGAGATTGTTATGGCGGATAAGAAAGCTACCCTTCACATTGAAGGTCAAGCGCCAATCGAGCTGCCGATTACAGAAGGTGTACTTGGTACTCCAGTGATCGATGTTCGTACACTAGGTTCTAATGGTTTTTTCACTTTTGACCCTGGTTTTCTTGCCACTGCATCCTGTGAGTCTCAAATCACTTTTATTGACGGTGGAAAAGGCATTCTTTTACATCGTGGTTATCCAATCGACCAACTTGCCAATAACGCTGATTACTTAGAAGTATGTTACATACTTCTTTACGGTGAAGCCCCATCTCGAGCTGAGTACGAAAAGTTCAAGACTACCGTGACACGTCACACTATGGTGCACGAGCAAATCGCTAGTTTCTTCCACGGCTTCCGTCGTGACGCTCACCCTATGGCTGTAATGTGTGGTGTTGTAGGCGCTCTAGCGGCGTTCTACCACGACTCACTTGATGTCAACAACGATACACACCGTGAAATTGCGGCATACCGCCTGATTTCAAAAATGCCAACACTGGCTGCAATGTGTTACAAATATTCAATCGGTCAGCCGTTTATCTACCCACGTAACGACCTAGGCTACGCAGAAAACTTCTTACACATGATGTTTGCAAACCCATGTGAAGAGTATGAAGTGAACCCTATCGTTGCTCGTGCAATGGATAAGATTTTCACTCTACATGCTGACCACGAACAGAACGCTTCTACGTCTACAGTGCGTCTTGCTGGTTCATCTGGTGCTAACCCGTTTGCGTGTATCGCAGCAGGTATCGCATCACTTTGGGGCCCAGCTCACGGCGGTGCAAACGAAGCTTGTCTGCGCATGCTTGAAGAGATCGGTAGCGTAGATAACATTGAAGAATACGTTGCGAAAGCAAAAGACAAAGATGACCCATTCCGTTTGATGGGCTTCGGTCACCGTGTTTACAAGAACTACGACCCACGTGCAACAGTAATGCGCGAAGCGTGTCACGAAGTGCTTAAAGAGCTAAACATCCAAGATCCACTACTAGACGTAGCGATGGAACTTGAGCGTATCGCTCTTTCTGATGAGTACTTTGTTTCTAAGAAGCTATACCCGAACGTAGATTTCTACTCAGGTATCATTCTGAAAGCAATCGGTATTCCAGTATCTATGTTTACAGTAATCTTCGCGATGTCTCGTACCATCGGTTGGATTGCTCACTGGAACGAAATGCACAGCGATCCGACGAACCGTATCGGTCGTCCTCGTCAGCTATATACTGGTGAAGAACAACGTGACTTTAAAGCACTTCACGAACGTGAATAGTTGCTATAAATCATAATGTTAAAAGGGGTTGATGTGAGAACATCAACCCCTTTTCTTTTGTACGCTCTCAACCCCGTCATCCTCAAGAATGCGAAGTGAACGAATAAAATAATATCGTCATCCCCAAGAACGAGGGACGAATGAGTTGGGGATCTCCTTAAGCGAGCAGATAAACTATACAGGTTACCTGCTCAATTCTAGAGAACGACGCATACACTCGACTCGTACCCCTTATCTCGCATCTGCTCTTAAACTGGGTTATCGATATCGATAAACTCAACATCCAAGCAGTGCTCTTTTGCTAACCACTCACCTAGTGCCTTCACGCCGTAGCGTTCTGTCGCATGGTGACCTGCAGCAAAATAATGGATGTCTTGCTCGCGGGCCGAGTAAGTTGTGCGCTCAGAAATTTCACCAGAGATAAATGCGTCGATACCTTGAGAGGCTGCAAGTTCAATGTAATCTTGACCGCCGCCAGTACACCAACCTACCGTTTCAATCATTTTATCTGCGTTTTCAGGAGCAATATGTAGCGGCTTACGATTCAGTACTTGATCAATTTTTGCCGCAAACTCAGCACCGGTCATCGGTGTCTTTAATCTACCAAACATAGCAACCGATTGTGGGTGCCCTTCCAAGCCACCTTCTACTTCAATATCAAGCAGTTCAGCGAGTTTGGCGTTGTTACCAAGTTCAGGATGGATATCGAGAGGTAAGTGATAACCCAAAAGGTTAATGTCATTCTTTATCAGAGTGCGAATGCGTTTGCCCTTCATGCCACGAATTGCCTCTGACTCACCTTTCCAAAAGAAACCGTGATGAACCAACAAAGCGTCTGCGTTCAGTTCTACCGCTTTATCAATCAAGGCTTGAGAAGCTGTTACACCAGTAACGATTCGCTTCACTTCTGTCGCGCCTTCAACTTGAAGACCATTAGGACAGTAATCTTTAATCTGCTGTGGCTGCAGTTTTTCGTTAAGTAGCTTTTCTAATTGTAAGTTAATCATTTTTCTTTCCAGCTTACCTTTATAATAACGTCGTTATATCAATTTACGGGTAGAATGTCGAAAGCCCCACGATGAGTTTATGAGGAAGAGATGACAGCACTGCAACGTTTTTACCAATGGGTCATCGACTCACCGCCATTACTAGAAATCAAGCCACCGGTTTCGGATCTCAGTGCATTCTCTAGCAACCATGCCATCGACTCATCACATACTTATGAGGGTAATCCTAGATTAGGTTTCCTCTACCAATATCTATGCGAGCAAGTGATCGCTGCCTCACCGAATTACTCGATAAAGCACGACGAGATTCAGATCAATGTGGAAGGCAGAACTCTCGGTGCAATCGACTTTATTCTTAAAGAGGAGAGCAGCCAAAAGCTGGAACATTGGGAAGTGGCGATTAAGTTTTATCTGCTCCACGAACAAACATGGTTTGGACCCAACTCTCACGACCAATTGGATAAGAAACTCGACAGGATGCTCAGCCACCAACTCGAAATGTCCTCTTCTGCCGCCTTTGTTGAGCAATATCCAGAAATCGATGTCGACTCAAAACACTTACTGATGCAAGGTCGTCTATATACCAACCCTTTCTTAGAGCAAAACATACCGACAAAATGCTTGGGCTATGACATTAACCCAAGCCAAGTAAACGGCTTTTGGTGCTATCAAGATCAGGCTCATTTAATCAGTGAACCACTGTATCCACTCACCAAAGAGCAATGGGCAGCAGGGACGGATGATTTCAGCAGTCAGCCGATCACCGAGTTCGGTGATCGCTTCGTCCATGGGCAAACAAAGTCGGGGCAATTCTGGTTTGTGATGCCACAAAGTTGGCCACACGGTTAGTCGTCTGAGCTAACTCAGTTACCTTTTCCCGCTTATACGTAACTAACACAAACAAAAAGGGTTGATGCTTTCACATCAACCCTTCTTCTATTTACTTAGCAACTCTAGTAATCGAGATTCGATTATAGGCCAGCGGCTGCAAATACTTGGTTAACAATCTCTTGAGCTTCTGCTTCGATTGCTTTCAGGTGCTCTTCACCCTTAAAGCTTTCACAGTAGATCTTGTAGATGTCTTCAGTGCCTGATGGACGCGCAGCAAACCAGCCGTTCTCAGTTGTCACTTTCAAGCCACCAATCGCAGCACCGTTACCTGGAGCGTGTGTTAAGCGTGCAGTAATTGCATCACCAGCCAACGTCTCAGCAGAAACCATCTCTGGAGATAGTTTCTTCAGCACGTCTTTCTGTGCACCATTTGCTACCGCTTGAATACGGTTGTACTTAGATTCACCGTGTTTAGCGGCAAGTTCTTCGTAGTATTCTTGTGGGTTCTTACCTGTCACTGCTGTGATCTCAGCCGCAAGCAAGCAAAGAATCAGGCCGTCTTTATCTGTTGACCAAGGCGTACCGTCTTTACGTAGGAAAGAAGCACCTGCGCTCTCTTCGCCACCAAAACCAAACTGGCCGTTGTATAAGCCATCAACGAACCATTTGAAACCAACTGGCACTTCACAAAGTTCGCGACCTAAGTCAGAAACTACGCGATCGATTAATGCACTTGATACTAGTGTCTTACCAACAGCAACGTCTTTACCCCAACCTTCACGGTTACGGTATAGGTAATCAATACAAACCGCTAAGAAGTGGTTTGGATTCATCAAACCTTTAGGTGTCACGATACCGTGGCGATCGTAATCTGGGTCGTTACCAAATGCTAGAGCGTACTCGTCTTTAAGCGCCAGTAAGCCTGCCATTGCGTATGGAGAAGAACAGTCCATACGAACTACGCCATCTTTATCTAGAGACATGAATTGGAATGAAGGGTCAACCGCTTCACTTACCAGAGTAAGATCTAGATTGTACGCTTTACCAATTTGACGCCAGTAATCAATACCGCTGCCACCCAGTGGATCAACACCAATCTTGATGTTTGCTTTCTGGATCGCTTCCATATCCACGACGTTAACCAAATCAGCGACGTATGGCGCGACTAGGTCAACTTCTTTTACTAGCTCAGACTGTTTAGCCTGTGCGATAGGCGTACGCTTAACACCTTGCATTTGCTCAGCAATGATCACGTTCGCACGGTCTTCAATCGCTTGAGTCAGTTCAGCTTCAGCTGGGCCACCGTGTGTCGGGTTGTATTTAATACCGCCGTCTTGAGGTGGGTTATGTGAAGGCGTGATAACAATGCCGTCGGCTTTTTTGTCATTCACTAGGTTGTGCGTAAGAATCGCGTGCGAGATACCAGGTGTTGGAGTAAAGCCGTTGTTTTCTTGAATAATAACTTCAACACCGTTCGCTACAAGCACTTCGATAACCGTAGAGAACGCAGGCTCAGATAGAGCGTGAGTATCTTTACCTAAGAAAAGAGGGCCAGTTGTACCTTGCTCGGCACGAACTTCAGCAACCGCTTGTGCAATTGCTAGAATGTGGTTTTCGTTAAATGTTGATTTGTCTGCTGTACCGCGGTGACCTGAAGTACCGAAAAGTACTTTATGATCTGGGTTCGTAGCATCCGGTTGCTGTAAGAAATAGTTAGCAACTAAAGCCGGGATATTATGAAGATCTTCCTGCTGAGCTTTCTGCCCAGCACGAGGGTGCATAGCCATTTTTCGACATCCTTATATATAAAATTTTAAAACAAAAAAACCTCATAATATCTTCTTATCCATGGATATTATGAGGTTTAAATCAGATTTCGTTAAATTGAACCTGTTACTTTTTCTATCAATTCTGCTTGGAAATTCATGCGGCTCATAAGCTGCTCAACCATCTGTCTTTTTCGGCTTGTATTGTTATTAGTAATAACCCAAAAAGGACTTTGTGGAATAGCTTTAGGCTTAGTCGTGTTGCCGTTTGCTAGCAACGTCGCTTCGTTATCTGCAAAGTAAACGCGCTTACGGCCTTTTACTTGAGTTGCTTCTGAAAAGCTTAAAGGGTCGATTTTATGCAGTGTTGATAACACAAGCATGAAACGATCAATGGCTTTCTTTAGTGATGCAAACTCATCTGATATTAGTAGTGAGCGCATTTCTTTAACGCCATCGAACTTCTCTGGAGTAAAGCCTACCTCTTTGCTAACAACGATACCTTTTGGCTCAACGATCTCTTCGATCGGAGCCATGCCTTGGCTATCAACCTGTAACAAGCGGCGCAGAATATCTGAAGCGCTTTCGCCAATACGTTCTGTCTGACCCGCAATAAAACGGTATAGGTCCTCATCAACCTCAATTGTTTTCATTCGCTTTTCACAATCTCAATGTTTAAACTCTGGGGGATTATAGCGAGATCCGCGCGGATACTCTACGTCAAACCCACCATGAATAAGATAAAAATGTCAGTACAGCTCAACTATAAAATTGAAGGTGAGGGTCACACCATTGTTTTGATCCATGGATTATTCGGTAATCTGGACAACCTTGGCTTGCTCGCTAGGGATCTAAAAGCCGATCATCAGGTACTTAGTATCGATCTCCGCAACCACGGTCAATCCTTCCATAGTGACACTCATAACTATCAAGCGATGGCACAAGACGTGGCTCAACTGCTGCATGATCTTAAGTCAGAAGACGTCACTGTGATTGGTCACTCGATGGGTGGCAAAGTAGCGATGGCACTGACACAACATCTTGCGCTGCATAAATTGATTGTCTTGGATATGGCTCCGGTCGCGTACACTCAGAGTCGCCACGACAACGTATTCGCAGGCCTGCAAGCCGTGATAGAAGAAGAGCCGACTTCACGCTCAGATGCACTCAAGGTTCTCGCAAAACATATCGAGATCGATGGCGTTCGCCAGTTTTTAACCAAATCTTTGTTCAAAACAGAGCAAGGCATCATGGAATGGCGCTTCAATGTTGCTTCGTTATTGAGCAACTACCCACATATTATTGGTTGGGAACCGATCGAGAAAACCTCGGTCAAAACCTTGCTCATTAAAGGTGGGGATTCAGATTACCTCACCGCAGAACATCAAGCAGCCGTTCAGCAGCAATTTTCTAACGCAAAAGCGCATGTCATTGCCAACACAGGTCACTGGCTGCATGCTGAAAAACCAGCAGAAGTACTTAGAGCAATTAGAAAATTCATCGCTTAACTGCGCTTTTTCGTGCAGATAAATGAGAGCTGTGTAATTACTGCAGATTAACTTTATCTCACAACAGTGATATAGTGCGCCCAAGCAAAATTGGTATATAAGGTTCCCATGCTTTACGACTACATGAACATCATCGAATCTGTTGGTTTAGATCTCCTGTTTGCCGCGATTTTCTTTTTAATCGGTATGGCAATTAAGGACGTTCTCAAGCAGGGAAATGTTCCTCCATTTGGTCGTCGCATCGTATGGTTAGTACTTTTCCTTGGCTGTGCGGGTTTTATCGCCAAAGGGATAATCCAACTAAGCTGGGAAGGAACTGGGATCTAACGATTCTCTTCCGAACTTTATTACACCGACAACAGACAAAATGAAAGGTAATGATTCTATGGCAAGTGTAGGTCTCTTCTTTGGTAGCGATACAGGTAACACTGAAGCTGTTGCTAAGATGATTCAAAAGCAATTGAGCAAACAGCTCGTTCACGTTCAAGACATTGCAAAAAGCAGCAAAGAAGATATCGATAACTTCGATCTACTGCTGCTTGGTATCCCTACGTGGTACTACGGCGAAGCACAATGTGATTGGGATGACTTTTTCCCAGAGCTAGAAGCTATTGATTTCTCAACTAAGCTTGTTGCTATCTTTGGTTGTGGCGACCAAGAAGATTACGCAGAATACTTCTGTGATGCTATGGGTACTATCCGTGACATCGTTGAAGCGAAAGGCGGTACTATCCTAGGTCACACATCAACTGAAGGCTACGAATTCGAAGCATCGAAAGGTTTAGTTGAAGGCGATGACAGCCAATTCGTTGGTCTATGTATCGATGAAGACCGTCAACCTGAGCTAACTGATGAGCGCGTATCTAACTGGGTTAAACAAATCCACGAAGAGATGTGCCTAGCAGAGCTAGAAGACTAATTCTCTAGTGGTTGTTAATTGTTACAGTTAATAACCATTATGTAGATATGAAAAAACCTCCTTATAGGAGGTTTTTTGCTATTTAAAATCTATTAATTAGCACTCAGCCTCTAATGCTTCATCATCATCTCTAAATTGCGGCTTCTTTCTTACATAGAGGGTGCGTTGAATTTCTGAAACCACATTACCCTGCTTATCTTTCACGTGAATAATAAATTCGGGGAAGCACTTTTCACCGAGTTGCGTCTGACGATAGATATCGTCAAGCTGCCCTTGCCTTATCTCAAAATCTGCATACAAGTCCGATTGCCCCGGCTTGATGAAGTTAATGCTCGCTTCTTTATCCCAAACATAATATCGTTCACCTAAAATTCCCATTAACATCAATGAGTAAACGGGATCGGTAAGAGAAAAGATACTGCCGCCATATTGAGTACGATTGGCGTTCTTATTCCACCAGCGTAGCTTAAGTACTGTCTTAACAACCCTAAAGTCAGTGCTAATGTGGGCTATTCGAATACCCGCTCCCCAAAAGGGAGGCCAAATATTAAGAGCAAATTTTACAATGTTGGGTTTATATATTTTTGCGAGTTGCTTATTCATAACAACATTCCATGTTCATATCAGAAACACCGTCACCTTGACTGGTCGTACCTCCACTATAAGTGAGATACTTCCAATTTACAAAACAGATTGTGATGTCAGTAAGTAACCCTTTGAAGTTCGTGGTTTATTGTTATGCCTGACTAAACTATAATGGTATTAATATTGAATTCTGTTAATTGCTGCAGATCATCAACAGGAAAGTATATGTCAGACAATAATCAAGCGCTAAAAGATGCAGGTCTTAAAGTGACCCTTCCACGGCTCAAAATTTTAGAAGTATTACAACAGCCAGACTGCCAACATATTAGTGCTGAAGATTTATATAAGAAGCTGATCGACCTAGGTGAAGAAATCGGTCTTGCAACCGTTTATCGAGTACTTAACCAATTCGATGACGCTGGCATTGTAACTCGTCACCACTTCGAAGGCGGCAAGTCTGTATTTGAACTTTCTACACAGCACCACCACGACCACCTTGTATGTTTAGATTGTGGCGAAGTGATCGAATTCTCTGATGACATCATCGAAGAAAGACAGAAAGAGATTGCTCAGCGTTACAACGTGCAACTAACAAACCACAGTTTGTACTTGTACGGCAAAAGCATTAACGGAGATTGCAAAGGCAATCCAGACGCGCATAAAGCGAAGTAGTAATACAGAACGCTGGCTTAGGCCGGCGTTTTTTATATGGTCACTACATAAGACGATTAATCGCAACTTATTCTATAATTGACGACTTTATTCAGATACAAAAAACCGGCTCTAAGCCGGTTTTTTATTAGGGTGCTTATCGAAAGCGAATCACTTTAGCGATTAAGCTTCAGTTTTTCCCCAAGTATCGCGTAGACCAACCGTACGGTTGAATACTAGTGCAGCTGCTTTAGAATCTTTCGAATCTACACAGAAGTAACCTGTTCGTTCAAACTGGTACGCTTGCTCTGCTACACCTTCAGCTAGGCTAGGTTCAACAAAACCATTTAGCGTAACAAGAGATTCAGGGTTTAGCGTTGCAGCGAAGTCATCAGCAGCGGCTGGGTTTGGCACTGTGAATAGACGATCGTACAAACGAATCTCAGCAGGCAGTGCTTTATCAGCAGATACCCAGTGGATAACGCCTTTCACTTTGCGGCCATCTGCAGGGTTCTTACCCAATGTTTCATTGTCGTAAGAACAGAAGATAGTCGTAATGTTGCCTTCTGCATCTTTTTCGATACGTTCAGCTTTGATCACGTAAGCACCACGCAGGCGAACTTCTTTACCTAGAACCAAACGCTTGTACTTTTTGTTTGCTTCTTCACGGAAGTCATCACGCTCAATCCAAACTTCACGTGTAAATGGTACTTCACGAGTGCCCATTTCTGGCTTGTTTGGGTGATTTGCAACCGTTAACGTTTCTACTGTATCTGCTTCGTAGTTTTCGATAACGATCTTAACTGGATCCAGAACAGCCATTGCACGAGGTGCATTTTCGTTCAGATCATCACGGATGCAAGATTCAAGTGAACCGAACTCAATCATGTTCTCTTGCTTAGTTACACCAATACGCTTACAGAATTCACGAATCGAGCTTGAAGTAAAACCACGACGACGTAGGCCAGAAATAGTAGGCATGCGTGGGTCATCCCAACCTTGAACTAGGTTTTCAACCACAAGTTGGTTCAGCTTACGCTTAGACATCACTGTATATTCAAGATTCAGGCGGCTAAACTCGTACTGACGAGGTTGGCAGTCAATCGTGATGTTATCTAGAACCCAATCGTACAAACGACGGTTATCTTGGAATTCAAGCGTACAGATAGAGTGCGTAATACCTTCCAGCGCATCAGAGATACAGTGAGTAAAGTCGTACATTGGGTAAATGCACCACTTGTCAGCCGTTTGATGGTGGTGAGCAAAACGAACACGGTAGATAACAGGATCGCGCATAACCATGAACGAAGAGCTCATGTCGATCTTAGCACGTAGACACGCTTTACCTTCTTCAAAGCCACCGTCACGCATTTTTTCAAACAACGCTAGGTTCTCTTCAGGGCTGCGGTCACGGTATGGGCTCGCTTTACCAGGCTCTTTTAGCGTGCCACGGTACTCACGGATTTGATCAGGACTTAGCTCGTCAACATACGCTAAGCCTTTATTAATTAATTCCACAGCATAAGCGTAAAGCGTATCGAAGTAGTTTGATGAGTAACAAATATCACCAGACCATTCGAAGCCTAACCAGCTTACATCATTCTTAATTGACTCAACGTATTCAACGTCTTCTTTTTCAGGGTTTGTATCATCGAAACGAAGATTACATTGTCCCTGGTAGTCCTGAGCAATACCAAAGTTCAAGCAAATAGATTTAGCGTGACCAATGTGCAGGTAGCCATTTGGCTCCGGCGGGAAACGAGTATGCACGCTACTGTGTGTACCATCCGCTAAATCTTTATCAATAATTTGGCGAATGAAATTCGATGGACGAGCCTCAGCTTCACTCATCTATAGCACCTCTATGTATTTAGTATTGTCAGAGAAAGTTATCTTTCGTCCCCAAGAAAACGGTCGCTTATAGCGCCAGTCAAAGATAGAAAGATCATTGTTGCTAATCATCCACAATTCTTAGCCTTTGCACAATAAGAACCGTCCGTTAATTGCGATTATTTCTGCTATTCGATGAAGAATAGAACGAACCGTGTTCGCTGGTCTTAAACTGCAGGCACAAAAAAGCCTCCCGTGTGGGAGGCTTTCAATTTGACACTTACTTAAGAGTAACTTTACGTCTTAATTAAGTACTTCCCTTACTGTGGAAGTTTTACATCAGATAGGTCTTCGCCTGCACCAATAGCTTTCATTTCGCCAGCTACGATTTCAGCTAGTGGGCCTAGGATAACCTGTAGGTTGTTTTCACCTAGTTTAACCACACCTTTAGCACCAAGTTTCTTAAGAACAACTTCATCTGCAACAGAGCGGTCTTTAAGAGTTAGACGTAGACGAGTGATACAAGCGTCGATTGAAGTTAGGTTGTCGTGACCACCTAGAGCTTTCAGGTATTGACGTGCAAGGTCGCCCTTTGGTGCTTCGCCAGCAGGAGCTGCAACAGCTTCGTCATCATCTTCACGACCTGGCGATTTCAAGTTGAAAGCGCGGATTGCGAAAGAGAAAGTGAAGAAGTATAGAGCACCGAAGCCAAGACCGATTAGTAGTAGTACGAATGGTTTAGTTGCTAGACCCCAGTTCAATACGAAGTCGATAAGACCAGCAGAGAAACCGAAACCGTGCAGAGTACCAAACATGTTAGCAACTACTAGAGACAAACCTGTAAATACAGCGTGCATTGCGTATAGAGCAGGAGCTAGGAATACGAACATGAATTCTAGCGGCTCTGTGATACCTGTTAGGAATGAACAGAATGCAACTGAGAATAGTGCGCCACCAACTTGGCTACGTTTTTCAGCAGGAGCAGCTAGGTACATTGCAAGTGCAGCACCTGGTAGACCGAACATCATTACTGGGAAGAAACCGTTCATGAATACGCCAGCGCCTTTATCGCCGCCGAAGAAACGGTGTAGGTCGCCAGATTTAACTGTTTCAGTTACTTCTTTAACAGTTGCAACAATTTCTGGGTTAACTGAGTTAGCAAATTCAAATGTGTACTCTTGACCAACAACTAAAGTTTTAGCTAGTGCAGGGTCAACACAAAGTTGAGAGAAGCCTTCTGCAGCAACTACGATCTCTTGACAAGAGCCCATACCGAACCAGAAGTACGAGTTCAGTACATGGTGTAGACCTACTGGGATAAGTGCACGGTTAAGAGTACCGTAAACAAATTGACCGATAGCGCCAGACGTTGAAACTGCGTGAGCAAGTGCATCTAGACCAGATTGAACAGCAGGCCATACAACACCAAAGATTGCGCCAGCAACTAGAGCAAATAGACCAGCCATAATAGGAACTAGACGTTTGCCAGAGAAGAATGCTAGCCACTCTGGAAGACGAGTCGCGTGGAATGCATTGTAAGAGTGACCTGCGATGATACCTGCAAAGATACCGCCGAAGAATGACATATTTACACTAGCATCGATGTTTGTTGCGGTTGCTGTCAGAACAAAGTAAGCAACTGCACCAGCAAGACCTGCTGCGCCGTTACCGTCTTTAGAAAGACCAATAGCTATACCCAAACCAAACAATAATGGTAGTTGACTGAAGATTGCGTTACCAGCAGATGCCATGAATGCGATATCGAGTAAGTCTGGTTGACCCAGACGTAGCAGCAATGCCGCAATCGGAAGCGTTGCGATTGGTAGCATTAACGCCTTACCAAGCTTCTGCGCATATCCTAGAATATTCACCAGTTGTTTCCCCCTATAGGATTTTTTAGAATTCGTTTGAGAAACTTATTTTAGTCGCTCAATTTAGTCCTATTCAGTGTATTCAATTAATTTTGCTCCGCAAATTAAAACCTTACCATTTGTGATCCTAATCACCAGTTTTTACCAAATCCAGAGGTTTTTGCTAGCGAGATCATAAAACTTATTTTATCATTCAAAAAAATGAACATTTATGGATAAAATCCAAATCTAATCATTGGGCAAAAGGATGGTAACTCCGGGCTTATAGAGCACCGTGAATAATCATTATTGATGGACCTAAATGTATAATAAAAATCAATTGTTCATATGTTTTTCAACAACTTAAATCGCTTCTCATTTTGAAGCCGTTTGCCCATAAAAGATAAATCGTTACGTAAATGATGCTCGCAAACTAAGTCCGCATTTAGGTAACGAACGAATTTAAAAGATCTCACGAAATAAGGATTAGCTGACTATGTACGCGCTAAGTAACTGTAAAATTTACACTGGTAGTGATGTTCTAACCGATCATGCTGTTGTAATCGAAAACGAACTGATCAAAAAAGTCTGTCCTATCTCTGAATTGCCAGAAGGAATCGAGCTTCGCGACCTAGACGGAGCAAACCTAAGCCCAGGTTTCATTGACCTACAACTGAATGGTTGTGGCGGTGTAATGCTTAACGATGAGATCACTGCAGAAACCATGCAGATCATGCACAAAGCAAACCTGAAATCTGGCTGTACTAGCTTCCTACCAACGCTTATCACCTCTTCAGACGAAGATATGCGTGCGGTTATTACGGCAGCTCGTGAATACCATAACCAGTACCAAAACCAATCTTTAGGTCTGCACCTTGAAGGCCCTTACCTAAACGTTGCGAAAAAAGGCATCCATAGCGTCGATCACATTCGTAAATCTGACAACGAAATGATTGAGCTTATCTGTGAGAACCGTGACCTTGTTGCAAAAGTAACATTGGCTCCAGAGCTTAACGACCCTGAACACATCGAACGCCTGCACAAAGCTGGCGTTGTCGTTTCTATCGGCCACACCAACGCAACTTACGCAGAAGCGCGTCAAGGTTTCGAATCTGGTATCACGTTCGCCACTCACCTGTTCAATGCAATGACGCCGATGGTTGGTCGTGAGCCTGGCGTTGTTGGCGCGATTTACGATACTCCTGAGGTTTACGCTGGCATTATTGCCGACGGCTTCCACGTTGATTACGCAAACATCAGAATTGCGCATAAAATCAAGGGAGAAAAGTTGGTATTAGTGACGGATGCCACAGCTCCTGCAGGTGCTGACATGGAATACTTTATTTTTGTCGGTAAGAAAGTATATTACCGTGATGGTAAGTGTGTTGATGAAAACGGCACACTGGGCGGCTCAGCTCTGACTATGATTGAAGCAGTTCAGAATACAGTTGAGCACGCTGGTATCGCTTTAGACGAAGCTCTTCGCATGGCTACGCTATACCCAGCTACGGCTATCGGTGTAGAAAGCAAGCTAGGTCGAATCAAAAAAGGCATGGTTGCAAACCTAGCTGTATTTGACCGAGACTTTAACGTTAAAGCGACTGTTGTTAACGGACAATACGAGCACAATTAAGTATGAATGGCGGACAAATAGGTAACGTAGACTTAGTTAAACAACTAAACAGTGCGGCGGTATACCGACTTATAGACCAACAGGGGCCTATCAGTCGTATACAAGTGGCTGATGTAAGCCAACTCGCACCGGCAAGTGTTACAAAAATTACCCGCCAACTTTTAGAGCGCGGCCTAATTAAAGAGGTTGCGCAGCAAGCGTCTACTGGCGGTAGACGCGCTATCTCCCTAACCACAGAAGTAGAGCCTTTTCATTCTGTTGCTGTGCGTTTGGGTCGAGACTACATTCAAATAAGCCTGCATGACCTTGGTGGTCGTGAATTGGCTTTCCAACAGCAAGACCTGAATTATTCAGACCAATCAGACCTTACCCAAGGCTTGGTCAATAACCTCAAAGCTTTCATTGCTGAGCATCAACCAAAGATCGATCAACTGATTGCTATTGGTGTCACGCTTCCAGGCTTGGTTAACCCAACGACCGGTGTTGTTGAGTACATGCCGAATACCGACATCGATAACCTCGCATTAAGCGACATTATTCGCGATACATTCCATGTTGCTTGTTTTGTTGGTAACGATGTTCGTGGAATGGCGCTTGCTGAGCACTACTTCGGTGCAAGTAAAGATAGCCAAGATTCTATTTTGGTCAGTGTTCACCGTGGTACAGGTGCAGGTATTATCGTTAATGGTCAGGTTTTCCTAGGTCATAACCGTAATGTGGGTGAAATTGGTCATATCCAAATTGATCCGCTAGGCGAGCAATGCCAATGTGGTAACTTCGGCTGTCTTGAAACAGTAGCGGCAAACCCAGCTATCGTTGAACGCGTGCAGAAGCTGATTAAACAAGGCTATGAGTCTTCTTTAACAGAGCTTGAGCATATTACGATTCAAGACGTTTGTGACCACGCGATTAATGGTGATGAGCTAGCCAAGCAAAGCTTAGTTCGAGTAGGAAACCAGTTAGGTAAGGCTATCGCGATGACGATTAACTTATTTAACCCTCAAAAAGTTATCATTGCTGGTGATATTACCAAGGCACAAGAGATTGTTTTTCCTGCAATTAAGCGCAATGTAGAGAATCAGTCGTTAACGACTTTCCATAGCGGCCTGCCTATTGTAGCATCACAGATCGATAAACATCCTACGATGGGAGCTTTTGCTATGATTAAGCGCGCCATGCTTAACGGCGTGTTACTGCAGAAGCTTCTCGAAGACTAGAGAAAACAATTCTGATTTTCCGCGGGCCGTGTTTGTATAAACACGGCCCGTTTTTTTAAGCTAGGGAACTACAACAACAAGTTATGGAACTTATATTAATATCCACTGCGTTTATCGCAGGATTTATTGCTTTAAAGTGTCACCTTCCCCCATTAGTTGGTTTTTTGGTTGCAGGCTTTGGGCTTTTTGCCTTTGGCTTTGAAACCAATGACACCATCATTACTTTAGCTGACCTTGGTGTCACGCTGCTTCTATTTACTATCGGCTTAAAGCTCGATATCAAAACCCTACTCTCTAAAGAGATCTGGGCTGGCGCGACAATCCACAACCTTTTGTCCACTCTGTTTTTCGCCGTCGCCCTGTTTGGCTTTAAGTTCTTAGGTATTTCATCGCTAGCTGCCATGTCGGTAGAACAGATCGTTCTGCTCGGTTTTGCTCTTTCATTCTCTAGTACTGTATTTGCGGTTAAGACTCTGCAAGAGAAAGGCGAAATGAATGCGACCTACGGAACGTTAGCGATTGGTATCTTGGTCATGCAGGATATCTTCGCCGTAGTATTCTTAACGGCTTCTACGGGCAAAATACCTGAGTGGTATGCAATTGCTCTGTTTGCCCTACCCTTATTACGCCCACTGTTCTACAAAGTGCTCGATTGGGTTGGTCACGGTGAGATGCTGGTTCTTTCCGGCATCTTCTTCGCATTAGTCGTCGGTGCTGGTTTATTCCATTTGGTTGGTGTGAAACCAGATTTGGGGGCTCTTGTTCTAGGTATGTTACTTGCTGGTCACCCAAAAGCCTCAGAATTATCAAAGTCGCTGTTTAACCTTAAAGAACTTTTCCTTGTCTGTTTCTTCTTGAATATTGGTCTGTCAGAGCAACCAACCATTCAAGGCTTTATGCTCGCAATCTTGTTCTTGCTGATGCTGCCTGTGAAAGGTGTTCTCTACTTCTTGGTACTCAACCGCTTCAAGTTCCGTGTTCGAACGTCTCTACTTGCCTCGCTATCACTGTTTAACTATAGCGAGTTTGGCCTCATCGTTGGTGGTCTCGCCTTCAAGATGGGTTGGATGTCGGGTGATATCTTAGTTGCCGTTGCCATTGCAGTTTCACTGTCTTTTCTAATCGCTGCTCCTTTAAACCGAGCTGGTCATAAGCTTTATCAGCAGTCAGGTAAATGGCTAAAAGAGCATGCGTCAGAAAAGCTTCACCGACGTGATAAGCGAATTGACCCTGGTCGTGCCCAAGTGCTTATTCTAGGTATGGGCCGAATTGGTACCGGTGCTTATGACGAATTACGTACTCGCTATGGCAAGGTCAGCCTAGGTGTAGAAGTGCGTGAAGAAGCCGCGCACAACCACAAAAGCCAAGGCAGAAACGTGATTTCTGGCGACGCGACTGACCCAGATTTCTGGGAGCGAATTCTAGATACAGCAAACGTAAAGCTGGTGATTTTGGCAATGCCTCACCACCAAGGTAATCAAACCGCTTTAGAACAATTAAAGTCACGTAACTTTAAAGGCCAAATTGCGGCTATTGCTGAATATCCCGATCAACTCGAAACACTGAAAGAGAATGGCGTTGATGCGGCATTTAACATTTACAGCGAGGCTGGTAGTGGTTTTGCTCGCCACGTTTGCGAACAGTTAAATCCAAATATCAATAAAATCTAGTATTAGACAGTGTTCAACTAAACCTCTCAAAACTGCCTATTTTTCGCACTTTTGAGAGGTTTTTGTTTAAAAAACCAACCGCAATTAAACATCACACACCAAAAGCACATAAAAATTAGATAATTTCTAACAGAACACCCTTTATATTATTTTTTTGCTCACATCCGGTTGCTTTTTTTAGCCAGAATGGCAAATTGAATGCAGTTGATTTGGAAATTATTTAAAAGGAAGTTCTATGTGTTCAGTATTTGGCATTCTCGACATTAAAAGTGATGCCGCAACACTTCGCCCTATTGCTTTAGAAATGTCTAAGAAGCTTCGTCACCGTGGTCCAGACTGGTCTGGTATCTATGCTGGTGAAAAAGCAATCCTTGCTCATGAACGTCTTGCTATTGTTGGCTTGAACAGTGGTGCTCAACCACTATACAGTCAAGACAAAAAGCACATTCTTGCAGTAAACGGTGAAATTTATAACCACAAAGAACTTCGTGCACGCTATGAAGATAAGTACCAGTTCCAGACTGATTCTGACTGTGAAGTTATCCTAGCGCTATACCAAGAGATGGGTGCAGACCTTCTAGAAGAGCTTAACGGTATTTTCGCATTCGTTTTATACGACGAAGAGAAAGACGAGTACCTAGTGGGCCGCGACCATATTGGTATCATCCCGCTTTACCAAGGTTACGATGAGCACGGCAACTACTACGTGGCTTCAGAGATGAAAGCATTGGTTGAAGTATGTAAGACGATCAGTGAATTCCCTCCAGGTAGCTTCTACTCTTCGAAAGATGCTGAACCTCAACGCTACTACATCCGCGATTGGAACGAGTACGCTGCGGTACAAGGCAACAGCACAAGCAAAGAAGAACTGACTGAAGCGCTAGAAGCAGCCGTTAAACGTCAACTAATGACTGACGTTCCTTACGGTGTACTTCTATCTGGTGGCCTGGATTCATCAATTACTTCAGCAGTTGCAAAACGCTTTGCGGCAATGCGTATCGAAGATGATGAGCAATCTGAAGCTTGGTGGCCACAACTGCACTCGTTCGCTGTTGGTCTTGAAGGCGCACCAGACCTTATCGCTGCTCGTGAAGTTGCGGACAAGATCGGAACTGTGCACCATGAGATGACTTACACTATTCAGGAAGGCCTAGACGCAATCCGTGACGTTATCTACCATATCGAAACTTACGATGTAACGACGATTCGTGCATCAACGCCAATGTACTTGCTGGCTCGTAAGATCAAAGCGATGGGCATCAAGATGGTACTTTCAGGTGAAGGTGCTGATGAAATCTTTGGTGGTTACCTGTACTTCCATAAAGCGCCAAACGCGAAAGAGTTCCACGAAGAGACAGTACGTAAACTGCTTGCTCTAAGCATGTTCGACTGTGCTCGTGCAAACAAATCGCTAGCGGCATGGGGTGTTGAAGGCCGTGTACCATTCTTGGATAAAGAGTTCATCGATGTCGCAATGCGTCTGAACCCTGAAGATAAGATGTGCGGTAACGGTAAGATGGAGAAACACATCCTGCGTGAGTGTTTTGAAGACTACCTACCAGATTCAATCGCATGGCGTCAAAAAGAGCAGTTCTCTGATGGTGTTGGCTACGATTGGATTGATACATTGAAAGCAACGGCTGAAGCAAAAGTAACGGATCAACAAATGGAAGCTGCTAAGTTCCGTTTCCCTTACAACACGCCAACAACCAAAGAAGGTTATGCTTACCGTGAAATCTTTGAGGAGCTATTCCCTCTAGAATCTGCGGCAGAGTGTGTACCTGGTGGTCCTTCAGTTGCTTGTTCATCAGCGAAAGCGATTGAGTGGGATGAGTCATTCAAAAACTGTGTCGACCCATCAGGCCGTGCAGTACAAGCCGTTCACAACGATGCTTACAACGCTTAGAGCGTTTTGAACAAATCCTAAAGACTAAAAAAGGCGCATTATGCGCCTTTTGTTTTAAGCCTATTTTTATTACTGCAGTTATGCGCGAGCTTGTAGTACTTCGTTCTCAATACTGATTGGAACGACTTGGCTGATCATTTTCACCAGCATAATCGATCGAGCCTCACCGTCTTTCTGATCGAAAATAGCTTCAACCCCAGCAAATTGGCCACTCTGAATCTTAACTACCTGTCCAGATTCAAACTCAACACAACAATCTTCCACTTCGTTACTGCAGCACTTCTCAAACTCTTTAAGTTCAAACACCAAGTCTCCTTGGACCTCGTGCGGCAGTGAACCGAACTTAATAAAGTCCACAACGCCACGTGTTGAACGAACGGTCGTGAAGCTAGGACCTTGCTCATAGTCGAAGCGAACAAAGATGTAAGACGGAAACAGCGGTTCTTTGACCTGCTTTTCTTTCCCTCTCACCACCTTTTCGACTTCTATTTGAGGGTAAAAGCACTCTACCCCCTGATTCTCTAAGTGCTGCTGAGCGCGTTTTTGATCACCACGCTTACAGTAAAGCAAATACCAACGTTTCATTTGACTAGCCATTTTATATTTTTAGATATTTTACCACATGCCTAAAACGGTTAAATCACCATTAATAAAATGAATCGTTGCTAACGAAAAATAATGCGTAGCAGACCAATTTATCAACAAAAAGTTATAGGTGTCGGAATGGTTAAGCATTGTACAGAGATCATTTAGAGATCAAAAGACTCATTGTTGTAAGCATATGTATGCCCCACCTAATGCGCATGCCACTCCCTTCAAACTCAAAATGATACACCAGAGCAATATATCTAAAGATTTTAATTCAACACAACTTTAATGAAGGTTATTAACCAACCAACTCAAATCTGGAAAATTAGTTTGCAGCACATCTAAAATGGGCAACATTAAAAATAAAGATATTTAATATCAACATCTTAGTTAAACCAAGTTATCGTGACCATAAAATAAGTCTATTGCAGACTTTTATCCCACTGTGTATACATGAATGACTATAAAATCTTTTAATACCTAAAATTAGTAAAACTTATGCCAAGCAACCACAACATCTTTGGCCACCCTAGAGGCCTATTTCTACTTTTTAGCACAGAGCTATGGGAACGTTTCTCTTACTATGCGATGCGTGCCATCCTTGTCTTATTTTTGACTGACACTACCCTCAACGGTGGACTGGGTTGGTCAACGAAAGACGCACTCGATCTCTACGGTATTTACACCGGCTTAGTCTACATCACACCATTAATTGGTGGCTGGATTGCCGATAACTACCTAGGTCAGCGTAAATCAATTATGATTGGCGGTGTATTGATGGCACTTGGCCAATTTACACTGGCTCTACCTAACGGCTTCATCGGTTTAGACCAAGTGAACGCGCTGTACCTTGGTTTAGCTCTGCTAATCAGTGGTAACGGTATGTTTAAGCCGAACATCTCAACCATGGTTGGCGATCTGTACCAAGAAGGCGATAACCGCCGTGACGGTGCTTTCACCATTTTCTACATGGGCATCAACTTAGGTGCGCTGCTTGGTGGCTTAATTTCAGGTGCTGCTGTCGATTCATTCGGTTGGAAAGCAGGTTTCCTAGCCGCTGGTATTGGTATGGTTATTAGCTTGATCATGCAAGTGACAATGGCTCAGTCTTGGTTGGGCAACATCGGTTCTGTACCTGCTGCTGCAAGAGCGAAAGCACTAAACAAATCTGAAGAAAAAGCGCCACTGACCAAAGAAGAGTTCGACAGACTAAAAGTGATTCTTATCATGGGTCTGTTCGTGATTGTTTTCTGGGCGGGCTTTGAACAAGCTGGCGGCCTAATGAACATCTACACTCAACAATATACTGACCGTATGATTGGTGGCTTTGAAGTTCCTGCTGCGTGGTTCCAATCTTTGAACCCATTCTTCATCATTACACTTGCTCCAATCATTGCTGCGTTCTGGGTGAAACTGGGTAAGCGTGAACCCAACTCTCCTGTTAAGTTTGCAATGGCATTGTTCTTCTTAGCACTGGGCTTTGTGTGCATGATGGGCGCGGTAATGGAGCAAGGCGGTGACCTAACCGTGAAAACATCAATGCTATGGCTAGTCGGTGCTTTCTTCTTCCATACCCTTGGTGAGCTTTGTCTATCGCCTATTGGCCTGTCGTTGGTCACTAAGTTAGCTCCGCTTCGCCTAGCATCATTGATGATGGGTGCATGGTTTGGCTTCAATGCGGTGGCAAACTACGTGGCAGGCCTGGTCGGTTCTCACGTTGGTGAGCTTGGTGCTATGTCAATCTTCAGTGGTATTGCTATCACAGCAACGGTGAGTGCCATATTACTGCTGCTTTGTGCTGGTAAGCTTGTATCATGGATGCATGGTGTAGAAACCAACATGACGCTTGAAGCAGAACCAAAAGCAGAAACTTCGGTCGCTTAATAGCTAGATCGATTTCAAGAAGAAACATCAAGATCAAAAAGGGCTGCTCAATGAGCAGCCCTTTTGTTATCTATTCAATCGCCATATCAGTTAGCGATGAAACGCCACTAGTTCAGCCATCATGTCGATGTGTGAGTCTCTGTCGTTCAGACACATAATGTAGCTAAAGTCCGAACCACCAGCGTCAATGAACGTCTCTTTACACTGGTCTGAAATCTCTTCCAACGTTTCCAAACAGTCAACCGAAAAGGCAGGTGCCATGATGTCGATCTTCTTGATGCCTTTACTCGGCAGTGACTCAAGTGTCTCGTCAGTGTATGGCTTCAACCACTCTTCTCGACCAAATCGCGATTGGTATGTCATGGTGATATCGTCCGCTAACAAACCTAACTCTGCCGCAAGCAGCTTTGTTGTCGCTTCACAATGCTGAGGGTAGATATCGCCTTCATCAGCCAGTCGCTTCGGAATACCGTGGAAAGAACACACTAAATGATCGGCTCTGCCATTTTTATCCCAATGACTGCGGACGCTTTCAGCCAATGCTTTTGCATAGCTTGGGTGCGCGTAGTAGTCGCGAATAAAGCGATAGCTCGGGATAACTGGCATCTGCTTAAAGGCTTTGGTTAAACCATCAGAAACCGCCGCTGTGGTTGTGCCAGAGTACTGCGGATACAGAGGCAGTACGATGATGTCCTCAACGCCCTGCTCCATCAGTTGCTCAACACCAGTCTTTAGGCTTGGGTTGCCATAGGTCATACCCAGTGCAACAGGCATCTCTAGTTTTTTCTGGAGCTTTTCAGCTTGTCTTTGAGAGTACACAAGCAGTGGTGAGCCCTCATCCATCCAGACAGACTGATACAGCTTAGCAACTTTAGGCGAGCGAATCGGTAAAATCACGCCATGTAATATAGGACACCAAAGCCAACGCGTTAGGTTTACAACTCGCTTGTCGTGTAAGAATTCACTCAAAAATCGACGAACGCCAGCGGGGGTCGCCGCATCTGGCGTTCCTAAGTTCACCAGTAAAACGCCCTGCTTTTTATTATTTTCCATAGATACCTGAGACCAATATGTGATTTTCTGGAAAGTAATATACTAATCTGCATAAGTTTAAGATCATTGCGCCTCAATGAAAGTCTGAATAATCATTCTTCATATGAGATACACAACATCCACTCTCAATTGCTAGCCACTGCCGTCGGGTCTGAACCGTTCTGAATCATGTGCAATCAAGTTATATAGATTGGTATCGTACTAAAAATTGAAACAAAAAAAGCGACCCTTAAGGTCGCTTCCAATATATCAAATTCTAAAACTGGCTGTTAGCCAATTATGCTAGTGCTTTCTCAAGTTCTGCACTAACTTCAGCAACTTGCTTAGTACCGTCAAACTTAAGGTACTGAGTGTTACCTGCTTCAGCTTCTTTACCGTAGTAAGAGATTAGCGGAGCTGTTTGATCGTGGTATACACCTAGACGTGCACGAACTGTTTCTTCTTTGTCGTCATCACGTACCACTAGGTCTTCACCCGTTACGTCATCTTTACCTTCTTCTTTAGGCGGATTGTACACAGTGTGGTATGTACGACCAGAAGGAAGGTGAGCACGACGACCAGCCATACGCTCAACAATCACATCGTCAGCTACGTCAAATTCAACAACGTAATCAACAGCGATGCCCATTTCTTTTAGGCCATCAGCTTGTGGGATTGTGCGTGGGAAACCGTCTAGTAGGAAACCTTTCTCACAGTCATCTTGAGCGATACGCTCTTTGATAAGACCAAGGATAATTTCATCAGAAACTAGCTGACCAGCGTCGATTACTGATTTTGCTTGCTTACCAAGCTCAGTACCCGCTTTGATAGCAGCACGTAGCATGTCACCAGTTGAAATTTGAGGGATACCAAATTTGTTCATGATGAAGTTAGCTTGAGTACCTTTACCCGCGCCAGGAGCACCTAGAAGAATGATGCGCATGTTTAATCCTCTTATAAAATTATGATTTATACCGAAGCTCACTATCCCTCCATTCTTGCTCATTTTTAGGATGAACAGAAAGCGTTAAGTAACCATTGAGGCTAAGCAAAACTGTGAACAGAAGCAAAACGGTAAGTTTCGGTATAACGTTTAAAAATCATACAACTGGAGATAGTCGCTTCTTAGCCCCAGCTGATTAGGTCGAGCATTCTATCACATTAATATTCAATTTGGCTGAATTTACGACTAAAGAATGCATCGACAACATTTGTTGTGACGATAACGGTGACGTTGACCACGTTAGGTCAATTTTCAACGACGTTCATAAAAAAAGCCCGCATTTGCGAGCTTTTTATTGTAATTGTTGGCTTAACCTAAAGTCGAAAGACTAACGCTTTGTTAGTAGCTCGTTGATTGCACCCAAGAATTGTGACGGATCTTCCATTGAGCCCTTTTCAGCCAGCATCGCTTGACCAAGTAGCAACTCAACCCAACGACCAAACGCTTGCTCGTCTGCTTCGTCAGCCATCTGTTTAACCAGTGCGTGCTCAGGGTTAATCTCGAAGATGTACTTCACTTCCGGTGCCGCTTGACCCGCAGCTTCAAGAAGCTTCGCCATTTGCGTGCCCATTTCGAAGTCGTCAGTCACAACAACCGCAGGTGTCGTTGCTAGCTTGAAGGTCGTACGAACTTCTTTAACACGACCACCTAGGTAAGATTGAGTACGCTCAACAACAGATTTGAACTCTTCTTCTGTCTCTTTTTGCTTCTCTTTCTCTTCTTCACCTTCAAACTTGCTTAGGTCTAAGCCTGCTTTAGTGATCGATTGGAACTGTTTACCGTCGAAGTCAGTCAGGTAGTTCATTACGTACTCATCAATACGATCGTACATTAGAACCACTTCAATACCTTTAGCTTTGAACTGCTCCAAGTGTGGGCTGTTCTTAGCGGCAGCGTAGCTATCTGCTGTCAGGTAGTAAATCTTATCTTGGCCTTCTTTCATGCGCTCAACGTAAGATTCTAGGCTGATGGTTTGTTCAGCAGAATCCACTTCCGTTGACGAGAAACGAAGTAGACCAGCGATCTTCTCTTTGTTCGCCATATCTTCAGCCGGGCCTTCTTTCAATACTAGGCCGAACTCTTTCCAAAACTCTAGGTACTTATCATTGTCATTCTTCGCCATGCGCTCAAGCATAGTCAGTACACGCTTGGTACATGCGCCACGAAGAGACTGAGTTACCTTGTTGTCTTGCAGGATTTCACGAGACACGTTCAATGGCAGATCGTTTGAGTCAATCAAGCCACGAACGAAACGCATGTAAGATGGCATGAACTGCTCTGCGTCATCCATGATGAATACACGCTGCACGTAAAGTTTCAAGCCACTCTTGTGGTCACGGTTCATCATGTCCCAAGGTGCTTTCGCTGGGATGTAAAGCAGGCTTGTGTAATCGTTCTTACCTTCAACCTT
The DNA here is from genome assembly GCF_041469245.1 of Vibrio sp. 10N.286.51.B11. Lineage (NCBI taxonomy): Bacteria > Pseudomonadati > Pseudomonadota > Gammaproteobacteria > Vibrionales > Vibrionaceae > Vibrio > Vibrio sp. 10N.286.51.B11. The sequence continues at coordinate 419,397 of NZ_JBFRKI010000012.1, forward strand.
GTTGTGGCTCCAGGTTAGTGGATCAGCAAAGTCGTGAGATACGTGCTTGTAAAACTCTTGGTACTCTTCTTTCTCGATATCAGATTTGTTGCGAGTCCAAAGCGCTTGCGCCTTATTGATCTGTTCCCAATGTTTCTCTTCGGTGTCTTTACCTTCGTCATCTTTCACTGCTGTGAAGATAGAAACAGGAATACCGATGTGGTCAGAATATTTACCAATCACTTCACGCAGACGCCACTCATTTAAGAACTCTTTACCGTCTTCACGCATGTGCAGAACGATGTCAGTACCACGAGACTCTTTAGTGATGTCTTCGATTGTGTAATCGCCTTCACCTGCAGAGTGCCACTGAACAGCTTCATTGTTCGGCAGGCCAGCTGCACGTGTGCGAACCGTTACCGCGTCTGCGACGATGAATGCAGAATAGAAACCCACACCAAATTGACCAATCAGTTGAGAGTCTTTGCTTTGGTCTTCAGACAGCTTTGAGAAAAAGTCTGCAGTGCCTGACTTAGCAATCGTACCTAAATGCTCAATAACGTTGTCGCGGCTCATACCGATACCGTTATCAGAAATGGTTAACGTGTTTGCTTCCGCGTTGAAAGAAAGTTTTACACCTAGATCTGCATCACCTTGGTAAAGGTCACCGTTCGATAGAGCTTGAAAACGAAGCTTATCAGCCGCGTCAGATGCGTTAGAGATCAGCTCACGTAGAAAGATTTCTTTATTTGAATACAGTGAGTGAATCATTAGATGAAGTAGTTGTTTTACTTCAGATTGAAAGCCACGAGTCTCTTTATTTTGCGTTGCCGTTTCGCTCATTTTTACTCCAAAACATCTATACTTTATGTTGAATAATCATAGGGGCGTAACACTTGATGCCACTCTTCTGTTCATTAACATGAGGATGACAAATGTAAATTCAAGGTCAAAAATCATAAAAACACTGTTTTTTTTATCTGTTTTTATTATCCTTGAGCCTGATAAATATAAAAGAACATAAAATAAGCCATGATTTGGTGAAGAATTAACGGAACTTCACCTGAGATTTGTCTATTTCGCCCCCCAAAACAATCCAAAATAGAAGAATTCAATGAGTAATATCGGCACAAAGTTTATTCTCGCACAACGGTTCGTATTCGACCCAAACAGCAATTCACTTGTCGATCAAATGAGCGACGGTGAAGTCGTACGTCTTGGTAGCAATGAAAGCCGTATTCTCTTGATGCTGTCAGAAAGGCCTAATGAAGTTATCACTCGTAATGAATTGCATGAGTATGTTTGGCGAGACCAAGGCTTTGAGGTGGATGACTCAAGCTTAACGCAAGCCGTATCGACTCTGAGAAAGATGCTCAAAGACTCGACTAAATCTCCTGAATTCGTAAAGACAGTACCGAAGCGCGGTTACCAATTTATTGCGACCGTTGAGCGCTCTGCGCCACTGTCATCAAATGATCAGCCAGTAGCCGCTGAAATTGCAGAAAATGACGTTGAACCTATCCTAACGTTTGCAACGCCTGCAGCGACTGAACAAGCAATCACTGACACATTTGAACCTGAGCCAATTACAAAAGTTCAACAAACTAAAGTGGCAGTAGAACCAGCAACCGCTCCTGTTACGGCTCCCGCTAAAAACACCAATAAGTGGCTAACATTTTGGTTACTGCTTGCCGCCTTCATCATGCCGATTCTCGTTTTGACGTTTACCAACCCGGCAGAGTCCGAGTTCAAAACATTGGCTGAAATAGATGGCGTAAAGGTTCAATCACCGATTAACCACCCAGATCTTAGCAGTTGGCTGCCAGCGATAGAGAAGTGTGTATTACGTTACAACACGAATCACACTGGCATGCTAAAGCCGACTGAAGTGATTGCAACAGGTGGGCAAACCAATAACCTTGCCCTCAACTACATTCACCCGCAAGAATACTCAAGCGAAAATGTAACTCTAAGAATTTACGCAAACCAGTCGGATGTAAACGACATTTGTAACGGTGGTCAGTAACATGAAATTAAAAGTATCGATTATTTTACTGGTTCTATCTGCATTTTTGAGTGGTTGGTTGTATTGGGGCAGCGATGCAAAAGTAGAGCGCTTGCTCACTCAGCATGAATGGCAATCTAAGATGGTGACGCTGATTAGCGATAACAAGCAAGCTGACTCAATCGGCCCACTTCGTAGAGTTGAACTATCATCGAATGCGAAGTACCTGCCAAATGGTACATATTTGAGAATGTCAGTGGTTAGACTTTACGGTAATCAAACTGAGCCTGCGAATGTCATCAACATCTCTGAAACGGGTCAGTGGGATATTAACGACAACTACTTACTGGTTTCGCCAACGGAGTTTAAAGATGTGACTTCGGCTCAGCGCCAAGACTTTTCAGAAGAGCAACTAGAGCTTATCACTCAAGTCATTAAGATGGACGCAGAGCAAAGCCGCCGCATAGACATTGTTAACCCGAAGGCACTGCTACTGACTAGCTTAAATCATGGTTCTACCGTATTGTTTTCGAACTAAGATCGAATAGCTATTTACTGCATAGCAATAAAAAAGGAGCATGATGCTCCTTTTTTATTACCCTTAGCATCTGTATTTTCATTGATACAGTGATATTGGTATTAAGAATTTACTCGCGTTTAAAAGGATTACCCATGAGTACAGAGTCAGATCAAACAGCTTCCCCCATCGCTAAAGCAACAATCACCATACACTATTGCCGTCAATGCAATTGGATGCTTCGTTCTAGTTGGTTATGCCAAGAGCTACTGCATACCTTCAGCGAAGAAATTGAGCAAGTGAGCTTGCACCCAGACACAGGAGGTCGGTTCGAAATCTTTTGTAATGGTATGCAGATTTGGGAAAGAAAAGCAGATGACGGCTTTCCTGAGGCGAAAGTTCTGAAGCAAAGAGTGCGAAACATCATTGCTCCAGACAGAGACCTTGGCCACGTAGACTCAAAATAAGCCCTTTCACCGCCGATCTAATGGTTTAAAGCTGGCCACTCACGAGAACATCACCTTCAAGGCTAATGACTTTGAAGGTATTGTTTTCATAGATGCCATAGCTCGCCGCGTGTCCCTCTCGTGGGAATGTCACCGAGCTAGGATTAAAGATAAAGATGTCATTTTGGTATTCGGCGACAGGAATATGGGTATGACCGTGTGCAATGATATCGCCCGCCTTCAACGCAGGGCGTTTATTGGTGTTGTACAAATGGCCATGCGTTAGGAAGATACGCTGGCCTGATTCTAATAGCACCCACGAGTAATCCATCATCATTGGAAAAGACAACAACATCTGATCCACTTCGCTATCGCAGTTACCACGAACGGCAATGATCTCTTGAGAAAACGCATTCAACTTATCTGCAACCGCCGGCGGGTTGTATCCTTCTGGAATCGGATTTCTTGGTCCATGATTCAGAATGTCACCCAATAGAACTAAATATTGCGCACCAGATGCTTGGTAGAGTTCTAATACCTTTTCTGTTGCTGGCAGCGAACCGTGTAGGTCTGAAGCAAAAAATAATTTCACACGTACTTCTCCATAAAATTTATGAGCCTATTGTACGTATCTAAATGCTACACGTCATCTCTCGCCATACCATTGATCACGATATTATTGTAACTAACCATACCGACTATCTTGTTATCACGAACTACTGGCGCACGACTGATACCAAAGCGTTCAAACAGGCGAGCGCAATACTTTACGTTCATCTCAGCAGACACGCTTAGCGCTGGCTTGGTCATGATCTCATAAACATTGGTTCGCTTTGGAGATCGGTTCTTAGCCAGTACTTTCTTGGCAATGTCATTCATCAATACGATGCCGTATTCGTCATCTTCGTGGCGTTTATCGACAATGATTGCCTTCACTTTGTGCTTTTTAGCCATCTCTATCGCTTCTAACACTGTGGTTAGCCCATCGATAATCACATACGTATTGGCCATGACATCGCCTACTCGGATCTTTTCACTGGTACTCATAGCTCATCCTCCACAACCTTTGTTAACGTCTCGACTTGATGCGCAACCCCGACTGCGTCTTCGATATCGATCTGCACCGCTATACCTTGTCCTGACTCCTGGTCAAACTCACCGACTTCGCCAATAGTTTCAAGAATATGCCTCGCTAAGTGTTCCTCAACCACAAACAGCAACACATCTTTTTGTACCTCTAGCGTTAGGCCAAAGAAGGTGGTTTTTTGGTTTAAGCCTTGCCCTCTGGCGTTGTTAATCACCGTTGCTCCAGTCGCGCCCGCATCACGCGCGGCATCGAGCACAGTGTCGGTCTTGCTCTCTTCTACAAACGCTAAGATAAGTTTAAAGCGCATCTTTGCTCTCCTTAGAGGTGTGTAAACGGTTTAACCATTGTGTTATTTGGGCATAGCCCATCACTGAAATGATGGGAAATAAGCTGGCAAAGGCGATCAACCCAAAGCCATCAATAACAGGGTTTCTTCCTGGTACGGTTGAAGCGAGTCCAAGCCCGAGCGCCGTCACTAAAGGGACTGTCACCGTTGATGTAGTGACGCCACCCGAATCGTAGGCCAATGGAATAATGAGTTTTGGGGCGTAAAAGGTTTGAATGACCACGACGACATAACCAAAAATGATGTAGTAGTGGATCGGGTCACCCGCAACGATACGGTAGCTGCCCAGTGAGATACCGATAGCAACGCCCAATGCCACGGCGATCCTCAGCCCATTGACGCTGATACTGCCACCGGAAACTTGGTTCGCCTTAATCGCTACAGCAATCAAAGAGGGCTCGGCTATCGTGGTGCTGAAACCAATACAAAACGCGAAAAGATAGACCCAGTAATAATCAAACCAAGCCAAAGCAAGACCAGAACTGATCTTAAACTCAGTCAAAAAACTCGGCTCGGTGAGTTGCATTGCCATCGTCTCCCCTAGAGGGAATAACGCGAGTTCCAATCCCATCAAAAAGAGTGATAAGCCAAGAATGACGTAGAAGAAACCGATCAGCACTTTGGCTAGGTTATTGACTGGCTTTCGTAATACCGCCAACTGAAAACCGAAGATGATGATCGCAATCGGGATCACATCCATCACAGTGCCGAGAAAGGTGTCGATAAATTGTTGAACACTGATCATGTCACCACCATCCCGTACACCATGACAAACATCATCGGCAGCAACGAAGCAAACGCGATCAACCCAAAACCATCTATCATCGGATTACGCCCTTTAATTGCCGAGGCTAAACCCACCCCTAACGCAGTTACTAATGGGACGGTGATCGTCGATGTCGTTACTCCACCAGAGTCATACGCAATTCCAATGATGTTTTCCGGAGCAAATGCAGTGAGCACGACCACTCCAATATATCCACCGATGATCATGTACTGGATTGGCCAACCTTTTAAGATTCTCAGCACACCGAGTAAAATAGCGATACCGACTGACAGTGCCACAGTAAAGCGCAGGCCATTGGCATACTGCTCCATTTCATCTAACGTATTGGGGATTACACCTCCCTCAGCTGCCACTTCTGCGGCTTCGGCAGCGACTGCGGTTAACGCTGGCTCGGCTATGGTGGTACCAAAACCCAAACAAAAAGCGAAGATCAATAACCAGAACACACTCCCCTTTCTGGCAAATGCTTGAGCCATCGATTCGCCAATTGGAAACAACCCCATTTCAAGGCCAAAGATAAAGAAAGTGAGTCCAAAAACGACGAGCACTAAGCCAGTCAGAATAGATAAAAGATGAGGAAGTGGCTCTTGTAAGACAGCAAGCTGGAAGAAAGCGATTACCGCCACGATTGGCAATAGATCCCTCAGGCTACCTAACATGGATCGAAACAAAGCAAGCACCGCCGTCATCGCAATTCCTTGTCGCTGATTATGAATTAATAATAATCATGGCAAATCCTTATCATTGCTTATGTGACAAATATTACGCAGTTGGTAACATATCCGAGTAAAGTGCATAAGTGTGATGACGGTACACATCCTGACTTGATGAATTTAATTTCACTCCTTTGTAAATTGAAAAAGGCGTAATTTGGGCATCACACGATTGAAACCTTATGATCGTTATAGTGATTTTTTCGTATTGATTGGCGACTAAAAACAAGCCATGTCTATAATTATGTTTAATAGGGAGATTGGTATGAAGATATTGTTAACGGGTGGTACTGGATTTATTGGCTCTGAATTGGTCAAGAGTTGGAACACTGACGACGTGACATTGCTGACGCGGAGTCCTGAAAATGCGAAGCAAAACCTAAATCACCTCAACCAGAACAACCTTCATTACATTCAATCCCTTGATGAGCTCAGTGATCTCAATGACTTTGATGTGGTGGTCAACCTCGCGGGTGAGCCGATTGCCGATAAGCGTTGGAGTACAGAACAAAAAGAGAGGATCTGTAACAGCCGCTGGCACATCACTGAAAAGCTGGTCGAATTAATTCATGCCAGTAGCAACCCGCCACACGCTTTTATTAGCGGTTCAGCCGTGGGTTACTATGGCGATCAACAGCAGCACCCGTTTGACGAGTCACTGCAAGTAGAAGATGAAAGCTTTCCTCATAAAGTCTGTGCCCACTGGGAAGAGATAGCCAAGCGAGCACAATCAGAAAGCACACGCGTGATACTACTGCGAACAGGGGTTGTACTTGGCGAGAATGGCGGCGCACTCAAGAAGATGCTATTGCCTTATAAACTCGGCGTCGGTGGTCCAATAGGTTCAGGTGAGCAGTACATGCCATGGATTCACATTCTCGATATGGTGAGAGCCATCAATCACTTGTTGTCACTCCCCCACGCTCAAGGGGAATTCAATATGTGTGCCCCTCACCCTGTGACCAACAAACTGTTCAGCAGCACGTTAGCGAAACAATTAGGCCGACCGCATTTCTTATTCACGCCGAAATGGGCAATGTCGATTCTCATGGGGGAATCATCTTGTTTGCTATTTGACAGCATTCGCTCCAAGCCGAAGAAACTCACTGAGATGGGATTCATCTTTAGTTACTCAAGAATCGAGCCAGCACTAAAAAACTTGTTACAACATCAAGACTAATTCTTTACCCTAGAGCGATAGAGACTCTAATAAAGGATTAAGTGTGAACAAGTCGATTCTGATTACCGGTTGCTCAACAGGTATTGGCTATACATGTGCTCATGCACTTCAAAAGCGTGGTTTTCATGTCATTGCATCTTGTCGTGATCCACAAGATGTTCAACGCCTTCAAGATGAAGGCCTCACCTGTATTCAATTAGATCTTTCCAACCAAGAAAGTATTGAGCATGGCGCCAAGCTTGCTATTGATCTCGCACCTAATGGATTGTATGGATTATTCAATAACGGTGCTTACGGTCAAGCAGGGGCACTAGAAGACTTACCGACCCAAGGACTCAGAGAACAATTCGAAACCAACTTCTTTGGTTGGCATCATCTCGTCTGTCAGATCCTTCCGCACATGCGCGAGCGTGGCGAAGGTCGAATCGTACAAAACAGTTCCGTATTAGGTTTTGCAGCCATGAAGTATCGTGGTGCTTATAATGCTTCTAAATTCGCGATTGAGGGTTGGACAGATACCTTACGATTAGAACTGCATGGCAGCGGTATACAGATCTCATTACTGCAACCAGGGCCAATTGAGACTCAATTTAGAACCAATGCCTTGAAAGCGTTCAATAAATGGATCAACATTTCTGGCAGCGCCCACCAAGACGCTTACCAACAACAAAAAGATCGACTCGAGAAAGAATCATCGAATAACGCTTTTGTCCTGCCTCCAGAAAGTTGTATTGAGCCGGTATTCCATGCTCTCACCGCCGACAAACCCAAGCTAAGATACCGAGTTACGACCCCGACTAAAGTGTTCGCGGTATTGAAAAGGATTCTACCGAGTCGCTTGCTAGACCCTATTTTGAGAAAAGCTGCATAAATTACTAACTTTGAATGCAGAGTCGCAAACTTTAATGTAACGATGTAATTTTTCCGTAACAATAAGATGTCATGATTATCCTATCCCATCAGTTATTCCCAATTGATGGTTCTACTCTGGAAATCTCATGACTTTAAACCGCCTTAATTGGGTAGGTGTGGGTCTGGCAATTACGCTGTTTATACTGTTTTGAGTATCTCACGCAACGCCTCACTGACTACCTCGATGATAACGCTATGCCTTCCATGTTGAGATAACAACTCTATCAACATCGAAGCATAGCGTTTTTCTATTTTTGGTTCTTTTTATCCGAGATAACCGAGTTAGATCTTGAAGTTACCGACTAACCCCCCCATATTTGCAACGTATCCACAAAACAAACCTCAAGGAACGTAAATGCAATCTCCGCATATTGTTGAACTTAATGAGCAGAACTTTCGTCAAGTATTAGAAGGTTCGATGCAGACCCCTGTACTCATCCATTTTTGGGCACCAATGAGCCAAGAGAGCGCCCAAGTCATTCCTGAACTGCAAACTTTAACTCAGCAATACAACGGTGCCTTCACCTTAGCCCTGCTCAATTGCGAACAAGAGCAAGCTATTGCTAGCCAGTTTGGTGTTCAAGCACTGCCCACTATTGCACTGTTTGTTAATGGTCAGCCAGTCGATGGGCTCGGTGGCCCTCAAAGCATAGAAGCTATTGTCGATATGCTCAGCAAACACCTTCCTAGCCAAGATGAACTTGCTTTGCGTCAGGCTCTTGAGCAAATGCAAGCTGGCGAGCACACACAGGCACTAGCAGCAATGCAGCAACTTCCAGCAGAGCTGACGAATAAAGGTGAAGTAAAACTGGCGATCGCAGAGTGTTTGTTAGAAACACAACAATTTGACCTTGCTGAAACTCAGCTAGCAACTATCCCTCTTGAGTACCAAGACAACTACTACAAAGGCTTAGTTGCAAAGCTTGAACTTCATAAACAAGCAGCAGACAGCCCTGAAATACAAGCATTAGAAGCCGCTCTTCAGCAAAATCCGAGCGACGCTAAAACAGCATCTGAATTAGCATTGCAATATCACCAAGTGAACCGCAGTGAAGAAGCTATGGATCTATTATGGTCTTTCCTAGCCAAAGATCTTAATGCTCTCGATGGTGACATGAAGAAAGAGTTCATGGACATCTTGAGTGCGCTTGGACAAGGTAACCCAGTTGCCAGTAAGTACCGTCGACAACTGTACTCTCTGCTTTACTAGTTAAACCTAAAAAGCCGTAGATTAAACATCGAAAATTGACAATTCAATCAATTAGTTTATCGCATAATAGAATGTAAAATGGGCCATAAAATCAATGCTTTATGGCCCATTTCTCGTTTATAAATTTGCTCAGAATTTAAATATGAGCCAGTATCAATACTGAACTATCAAAAACTCAAACTTGCAAAGGATTTTGTATGCCTATTGATACCTTGATTACTATCGGCGTCTTTACTGCCGTCGCACTGTTATTTATCTTCGCTGGCGTAAAAACCGTTCCACAAGGCAACAACTGGACCGTTGAACGCTTCGGGCGATACACACACACCCTTAAACCGGGTCTTAACTTAATCATTCCATTTATTGATAAAGTTGGACAGCGCATCAGCATGATGGAGCGTGTTCTCGACATCCCAGCACAAGAAGTCATCTCCAAAGATAATGCAAATGTGGTTATCGATGCGGTTTGTTTTGTTCAAGTTATCGACGCGCCTAAGGCAGCTTATGAAGTGAATGACCTTGAACATGCGATCCGTAACTTAACCCTCACCAATATCCGTACTGTGCTTGGCTCGATGGAACTGGATGAGATGCTGAGTCAGCGTGACATGATCAATACCAAGCTACTGAACATCGTTGATGAAGCGACAAACCCTTGGGGCGTAAAAGTCACCCGTATCGAAATTAAAGACGTACAGCCACCAGCAGACCTTACTGCTGCGATGAATGCCCAGATGAAAGCCGAGCGTAATAAACGTGCTGATATCTTAGAAGCAGAAGGTGTACGACAAGCTGAGATCTTGAAAGCAGAAGGCCACAAGCAATCAGAGATCCTGAAAGCAGAAGGTGAGAAGCAAGCGGCAATATTGCAAGCAGAAGCCCGTGAGCGTGCCGCAGAAGCAGAAGCTAAAGCGACAGAAATGGTATCAACGGCAATTGCTCAAGGTGACATGCAAGCGGTCAATTACTTCATTGCACAAGGTTACACCGACGCATTGAAATCTATAGGCCAAGCTGAAAACGGCAAGATCATCATGCTACCACTCGAAGCAACTGGCCTTATGGGTTCTGTAGCGGGTATCGCGGAGATGTTTGCACATAAGAATGACAAAGGTAGTAAGGACTAACTTATGGTCGAATTACTAGAACAAGTAAACCACTGGCATTGGTTAGCGTTTGGTCTAGCATTGTTAGCGCTTGAGCTAATTGGAACCGCTGGTTACTTTTTATGGATAGGCATATCTGCCATGCTGGTCGGTGCCCTATTAGGAGCATTACCAATTGGTTGGCAGATGCAATGGCTGTCCTTTGCTAGCTTCTCTCTTATTACCACTTGGTTGTGGTGGAGAAGACAACTCTCGAATGACAAGCAATCGGATGCAGGGCGAGAGTTAAACCAAAGAGAAAAGCAATTGGTAGGTCAAACCGTTATTTTAAGTGAAGACGTAAAGAAAGGTAGCTGTCGAATTAAGTTCGGTGACTCTTCTTGGTCAGCAAAGGCCAGTCAAGATATTCCATCTGGAACCGAAATTAAGATTGTCGCTTTAGACGGAATCGTTCTAATAATAGAACCTTTATAAACAAGAGCTATATGAAGCCTGCATTTTCAATAAATGCAGGCTTTTTCTATTTTTGAACCTTAATAATATTCGAATTATCATTGCGATAGATTGAATTGAAAAAAAAATAAGTTCTTATTTCGTAAAGCTAAAAAGTTTGATTGAGCTAAAAAGGTATAAGAAAGCCAGATTTCTTACCCAATATATATATGAATAGTTAACCTTACTCTCGCTTATTTATAATCATTAAAAATGTTAAGTCCGTCCAATTTTTGAAATTTTCTTTTCCTTGTCCATACTTTCAATTATCTCAATTAGAGATAAACCTAATGGAGTTTGTATGAGACATTTTTTAATAATTCTAACGGCTATTTTCAGCTTGTCATTTGGAAGCGCTCTAGCGAGCAGTCAGTCTCCTGGTAACGGAAACATGGGGCCTATCGTTAAGTGTTCAGATGGTAACGCAGTCACTCATGTACCACTGTTGATCTGTAAACATTACGGCGGAAAGGTGCTGTGATAGGTACTGTGATAGGTGATTAAAGTCAGGCTAGTAATGAAATTGCTGCCTGACGATTATTTAGAACTGGAATAACCTAACTGCGGCCAGATAGATTATTCAAGATAGGACATTCCGTTGAAGTATCTCCAGGGCAGTCATGTACCCAAGATTGTAGCTGCACCTTCATCTTGTTTAACTCCGCAAGCTTCAACTCTATTTCATCTAACTTCTGAGTAGCCTTCTTCTTTACTTCGTAGCTTTGTCTGTTGGGATTCATTGCCAACTCAACCAGTGACTTACACTCATCGAGAGTGAAACCAACCATTTTAGCTCTCAAAACGAACTCTAACTGTTCGATATGAATCTCGCCATATTGCCTGTAACCATTTTCTGATCGGTGCGGTGGGCTCATCATGCCTTTACTTTCGTAAAAACGAATGGATTTCGCTGTTGTACCAACACGCTTCGCTACTTCACCAATATTCACAATCTTACCTGTAAGCCTAAAATGAAAAACCGCAGTACTGCTGTTATACAATACTGCGGCTGAAAAACATAGCTAGGGTGTAGCGTTAGAAACTTACTCTTGTTCTAACAACCAAATCATAGTTTGAGATTTTTCTTCACTGTCTAGCTTATTGAACCAGTATGAAACCATTTCGATCTCTTTTGAGCCTTCTAGTAATGCTGGGTTAGCGTTCTTACGGTTCTTGAATGCCCAATCTGTTACTGCAGATTGCTCTTCTTTGGTTGCTTCACCATACCAGTAATTCACCATCTCTTGTGCTTGTGATGCTTTTGGCTCTTCAGCAACTACTGCTGCTACTGGAACAGCCGCGACTGGAGCAACCGCGATAGCTGTATGATTATTTGCACCGTTATAAATTGTGTCGATATACGCCTTTGGTACGATAAAAGTCGTGCTCATGACTGAGTTTTGGCCTTCAAGCGTAAATTCTAAATTCTTTTGTCTTGCTTGCTGAATATCAGCGTCACTTAATGGAAACTTAATATATTGAGTCTTAGTACAGTGCTCGCTGCAGCTTTCTCTTGGTACTTGTCTATCTTCTAATTCTATCGTTTTACCAAAAAAACTAACCGTTTCGTACTCTTTGTAACTTTGGAAGTAACTCACGTCCATAGTAATTGAAGATTCTGGGGCAGTATTTGGTGTTACTTCTTTATTGTATGTAAAGTAAAGCGACGACTTGAGAATGTCTGCGCCTACATTTGCTCTATTTTCTGCTACGTAAGATTGACCGGTTACTTTAATGTAACCACCTTTGGGCTGCACATCCGCCACTGAATCTGCAAAATTACTTTTTGAATCGAGTGAACTACAAGCTCCCAAAAATAATGATAATACAACTACACTAACTTTATTCATTATGACTAATTCCTTATGTTCACTATGGAAAAACGCTGGCAAAATAATTTACCAGCGTTTTGATTTTATTTAACTATTTTTAAGCTGATAACTTTAGCTTAGAAACCGTACTCAAGACCAACGCGAGTTACGATATCTGTATCAGCGTCACCAACAGTACGACCCGCAACACGTAGGTAAGGTACGAAACCGTTGTGAACAGCCATTAGCTGACCAGAGATAGTGTTGCTATCTGAGTTAGCTTCTTTATTACCGTTAAGTTCAGATTCTAAGTTCGCTGCGTAACCCAGTTTAAAGCCGATTGGACCGTTCCAGTATTGACCAATAATTGAGTAAGAATCTTGTGTTTGCTTACGGATGCCGTTATCTAGCTCTTCGCCTTTATATGCTGCAGCGAAACCGAAACCTGCTGGTAGGCTAGCTTCGAAACCAACAATGTATGCGAATGTATCATCATCGTAACCAGCTACTTCAGGAGCCTGTTCTGGGTTACCGTTTTCATCAAAAGACCAATCACCACCAGACGCGGCAACGACACGAGTACCAGATTCAACCGCACCCATTAATGTTACTTTCTCGAAGCTGTACTTAGCACTTGCGCCAACAAAGTTTGCGTCACGAGTTGCTGCACCACCACCGTTGTCGTTATCGTCACGACCAACAGAAGCTGCAAAAGAGAAACCGCCAAATTTAGCTGAATCGTAACGAACTTGGTTAGATTGACGATCGTAGTGACCGTTGATGCCGCCCCAATCGAATACAGAACCTAGACCAGGGTTAGAGAATGGCCAGTCGACGATTTCGTATAGTGGAGTAAGAACACGACCCACACGCAGGTTACCCCAAGAGCCAGAAGCACCAACGAACGTATCACGGAAACCAAGCACACCGCCTGAAACGCCGCCATGACCCCAGTCTGTGCTATCTACGTAGCCAGATTCAATCTGCATTGTGATTAATACGTCATCAAACATCTCTTTATGAGCACGGAAGCCGATACGAGATTCATTCTCTACAGCGTAACCAGTACTAGAGTCGTTGTTGTCAGTTGTGTTGTAGTTAACTAGAGAGATAGCTGCAACACCGTATACGTCAACGTTGAAATCAGAGTTGATACCAACTTCTTTCGCCATTACGCCTGTCGATAAAAGTGCAACGGATGCACCTAGTAGAGTACGTTTGAAAATTTTGTTTTCCATGGAATAAAACTCCTAAAAATGGATATAGCTGTTTGAATATTCCCCGCCTAAAGTTGGCCGCCGTAGAGAGAAATACCTTTTCTTGTTTGAGAACCCTAAACTCTGAATTCTCTATTTCCTTTCTGGTTATACACATCATGTGCATCCATGGCATTAAGACTAACTTCGCCCTCAAAAAGATCAATGAGAACTTAATTTTCATCTAAAAAAATATGAGTTGGTGCAAATTTAATAGGTACTTAGTGATCCAGATCGATAAATAGAAAAATCCTCACCAAAACAAAATCAATACCAATAAATTCAACAACTTGAGGTAATTATCACTTTGTAAAAATAGATATGACTCGCATTTTTGATACAACTACAATGGTATTTCATTAATGTTGAGCAGCGTCACTGTCCTGATTTTAGAGTTCGTATAGGAACAAAATTCTCAACAATTAAAAAGCCCTCATTTTTATATCAGAAACAAAAAAGGCACTCCCTTGAAAGGAGTGCCTTTGAGCTTTTTTTACCTTGTTTTACTTACGAAATAAGTGCAATTAGATCTTCTTCTGTTCTTATTTCGATACCTAAATCTTGTGCTTTAGTCAGTTTAGAACCAGCGGCTTCACCCGCGAATAAGATATCCGTTTTCTTAGACACGCTACCGGTTACTTTTGCACCTAAAGCCTGCAAAGCGGCTTTCGCTTCACTACGACCTAATTGCGACAATGAACCCGTCAACACAACGACTTTACCTTCTAACGGTAGCTCTTGGTCATCCGCAACAGCTTCGATTGCAGGCCAGTTAACACCAAGCTCTAGCAACTGCTCGACTACAGCTCTGTTTTTCTCTTGCGAAAAGAAGCTTGTGATGTGGCTAGCGACGATGTCACCAATATCTGACACTTCAACTAACTGTTCATGGGTTGCTGCTTGAACCAACTCCAACGTCTTGAAGTGTTGCGCCAAGTTCATCGCAGTTGCTTCACCCACTTCACGAATACCTAACGAATAAAGGAAACGTGCCAATGTTGTGTCTTTGGCTTTATTAAGTGCACTAACTACATTTTGCGCCGATTTTGGCCCCATGCGGTCAAGAACTGTAATCACTCCCGCGCTGAGCTTGAACAAGTCAGCGGGCGTTTCTACCATTTCACGGTCTACAAGCTGCTCTATCACCTTTACGCCAAGACCATCAACATCCAACGCCTTTCTCGACACAAAGTGCTTAAGCGCTTCTTTACGTTGAGCCTGACACACCAAACCGCCTGTACAACGCGCTACAGCCTCGCCTTCAACGCGTTCTACTGCAGAGTTACATACAGGGCAAGCATCAGGGAAAACAATGTCTCTAGCCGTTTCAGGGCGACGATCTAGTACAACAGCCACAATTTGCGGAATAACATCACCTGCACGGCGAATAATAACGCTGTCGCCTACCTTCACGCCTAAACGCGCAATCTCATCGGCATTGTGTAAAGTGGCATTGCTGACTGTCACGCCACCAACGAAGATAGGTTCCAGTTTAGCAACCGGCGTAATAGCGCCAGTACGGCCCACCTGAAATTCAACGTCATTGAGCAGTGTAATCTCTTCTTGAGCTGGGAACTTATAAGCAATTGCCCAACGTGGCGCTCGTGCAACAAAGCCAAGTACTTCTTGAGCCGCGATATCGTCGACTTTGATAACAACGCCATCAATCTCGTAAGCCAGAGCATCACGACGAGTCATAATATCTTGGTAATAGGCTTTCACGCCTTCGAGAGAGCTCAGTTGCTTAGTCTCGGGGCACATAGGTAAGCCCCAACCTTTAAGCTGTAAAAAGCGTTGGTAGTGACTATTTGATAGCTCAGCGCCTTGTACAACACCGACACTGTATGCGTAGAAAGCTAGCGGACGTTTCGCAGTAATACGAGAATCAAGCTGACGCAGGCTACCTGCGGCGGCATTACGTGGGTTAACAAATACTTTCTCGCCTTTCTTCAACGCCATCTCATTCAACTTATCGAAACCCGCTTTTGGCATAAACACTTCGCCACGAACTTCAATACGCTGCGGCCAGCCTTCACCTTGTAACTTAAGTGGGATAGAGCTGATCGTACGCACGTTTTCAGTGATGTTTTCACCCGTCGCACCGTCACCACGTGTCGCAGCCTGAACTAAAATACCATTCACATAGAGTAGGCTAACGGCAAGGCCATCAAGCTTAGGTTCACAACAGAAAGTCTTGAGGTTAGCGGTTGGCGCTCTATCAGACATTCGCTTATTGAACGCATCCAAATCTTCATCAGAGAAAGCATTGTCCAGAGAAAGCATTGGGATCTCATGAGTCACTTGAGTGAAACCATCGAGAGGCTGACCACCAACACGTTGGCTCGGAGAATCTACCGTCACTAGTTCCGGGTTCTCTTCTTCGATCTTTAGCAATTGCTGCATTAATCGATCGTACTCGACATCAGGGATCTCAGGGCTATCTTCTACGTAATAACGAACGGCGTGATAATGCAGAGTTTCTCTTAACTGCTCTAAGGTAACTTGAATCGATTCTTTCATATCATTCTCTATCGTGATTGAAATATCAAAAAGGGCTCCCTTAGGAGCCCTTTTCTATAAATATAGATTATTTACAAGGCTAAACAATACGGCTAGGCATTCGATGCCGTCATAAAGTCTCTGATTTGCTTGCGGTAGTCAGATAAACGGTTTGGTGTCATTAAGTTGCGTGACTCATCCAACACGTTTCCGCCCATATCGTCAGCAATTTTCTGCGCCGCACTCAGCATCACATTGAAGTTTTGATCAGCTTGACCATAACAAGGCAACGTCATAAAGAACGAAATACCTTTAGTCGTGAAGTCAGCAGGATCATCATGTTCTAGCGTTCCTGGCTGCATCATGTTTGCAACGCTGAAAATAACCTTTGGTGCATCTGTAGATTGTGCAAAGCAGTGGTAAATAGACATCTCACCATAAGTTAAACCGTTGTTCTCCATGCTGCGGAAAAGTTCAGTCCCAACGAATGGGATCTCTCCAGCACAGTGAACATTAAGAACGATCACTTCTAAACCAAGTTCTTCATCTGGTTTTGCTTCTTCAACAGTCGCACTTTGCGGAGTCACGACTTCTTTCGCAACAACGGGCTCTCTTTGAGTAAGCGTTTCGTTTGGAACGACTGGCTCATCAACTGTTTCAGAAGGCTCTTCAAACGAACCGTACTGCACTTTAAAGCCGGCATGGTTTTCTTTTTGCTCGTCAGTCAACTCAAAGCTTGGAACTTCAGGCTCAACGTCCTTCTCTTCCTCAATCACTTCAGGTTCACTTTCAACCTTAATTGGGTCTTCTACGCTGAAAGAAGGAAGATCATTTAATTCGATATCATCTTCGTAAGCTTCTTTCGCTTGTGGCGCTGTTAGCGGATCTGAGTCGATCAGCGGATCAGTATCAGAGGGTGAAACAGCAAAATCCGGCTCTTTACGTTCTTTTCGGATTATCTCAAAATCATCTTCTGGGGCGAATGAACGGTTTGGAATAGTTTCTGCTTCATCTAAGCTGTCGTTATCAAGCTTACCGAGCGGCTTATCTCCAAACTTTGCTTTCCCTTCTTTTTTACTCGTCCATAGACCATGGAACAATAATGCGGCGATAGCTAATGCGCCAACAATAATGAGTACAAATCGCAATTCCTGCATTTTTCGCTCTCAGCTTTCTTAGTCAACTAGCTATAAACACGCTGTCACTAAGTTGGGTTAATTTGGCTAATCTCACTACTCTATCAAAAGTAGCCACTGTTTTAGAACAACTTAATACAATTAGTTCCTTACATGGTGTGATTTTCACCACGCTTTTTTTCTTAATTTCGGTCGAGTACACTAGACATGTTTGCTATTTAACCAAATTCACATGTGACCTAATTTAAATATGACTATTGAATCTGTTCCCCGCTCCGGCTTTGGCTATTTTATTTTCGGAATAAAAATCGCTTTATCACCGAGCATTCGTAAGTTTGTACTAATGCCACTTATCGCGAACGTGTTACTCGTTGGTGGTGCCTTGTTTTATATCTTCTCCAACCTAAACACTTGGATTGAAGGTTGGATTGGTGCATTGCCAAGTTTCTTGTCGTGGTTGTCATACATTTTATGGCCATTACTTGTGTTAACCGTCTTGGCCACATTCTCGTATTTCTTTAGCACGCTCGCTAACTTCATTGCCGCACCGTTCAACGGTTTACTCGCGGAAAAAGTTGAAGAGTTGTTGAGCGGTAAAAAAGTTAATGACGATGGTTTACTTGATGTCCTCAAAGATACCCCACGTATATTAGCGAGAGAATGGCGCAAGCTTGTCTACATTCTGCCAAAAGCGATCGGTTTATTCCTACTTTTGTTAATTCCAGCACTAGGGCAAACCGTTGCTCCGTTTTTATGGTTCATTTTCACAGCATGGATGTTAGCGATTCAATACGCCGACTACCCGTTCGATAACCATAAAATCAAATTTGATGACATGAGAAACAATTTGAAACAAAAACAAGGTAAGAGCTACAGCTTTGGCGCGCTTGTTTCTGTGTTCACTACTATTCCAATTTTAAACCTGATTGTGATGCCCGTTGCCGTTTGTGGCGCGACAGCAATGTGGGTTGCTGAGTTTAAAGACCAAGCTCTACGTTCTCGTCTATAGTTCTCGTCTCTAACCCTTTCTACACTTCCTAGTTTCGCCTATCTTTTTGAAGTTCTGATTTCAATAAAGATAGGCGTCAATTCTGCTACATATCTATATGATATAACTTTTTAATCCTTTTACCTTTTTTTCAACTTGTTTAATCTAAATTCAAGCTGAACAAACATCGAAAGACACTAGACGGTAAAGTGATTGATATACTACGTTTAGTTCTGTCATTAAATGAAGGAATATCGCATGAGCAAGATCTACGAAGACAACACCCTAACGATTGGTAACACACCTCTAGTCCGCCTTAACAAAGTAAGCAAAGGTAACGTCCTAGCTAAGATCGAAGCTCGTAACCCAAGCTTCAGTGTTAAGTGCCGTATCGGTTCTAATATGATCTGGGAAGCAGAAAAAGCAGGTACGCTTAAGCCAGGTATCGAGCTTGTTGAACCGACTAGTGGTAACACAGGTGTTGCACTTGCATTCGTAGCAGCAGCACGCGGTTACAAACTAACGCTAACTATGCCTGAATCAATGAGCCTAGAACGTCGTAAGCTGCTTAAAGCGCTTGGCGCAAACCTTGTGCTAACTGAAGCACCAAAAGGCATGAACGGCGCGATTGCTAAAGCAGAAGAGATTGTTGCTTCAGACCCAGACAAGTACCTACTACTTCAACAGTTCAACAACCCTGCTAACCCACAGATTCACGAGCAGACGACTGGTCCTGAAATTTGGGAAGCAACAGACGGCGAAATCGACGTGTTTGTAGCGGGTGTTGGTACGGGCGGTACTATCACTGGTACGAGTCGTTACATTAAAGGTGAAAAAGGCAAAGCGATTACTTCAGTCGCGGTTGAGCCGGCTGAGTCTCCAGTGATTGCACAGGCACTTGCAGGTGAAGAAATCAAACCAGCTCCACACAAAATTCAAGGTATCGGTGCAGGTTTCATCCCTGGAAACCTAGATTTAGAGATTATTGACCGTGTTGAATCGGTAACTTCTGAAGAAGCGATTGAGATGGCTCAACGCCTAATGAAAGAAGAAGGTATTCTTGCAGGCATCTCATCTGGCGCGGCAGTTGTAGCAGCAAACAGAATCGCCGAACTACCTGAATTTGCAGGAAAAACTATCGTTACTGTACTACCAAGCTCTGGTGAGCGTTACCTAAGCACAGCCCTATTTGCTGGCATCTTTACGGAAAAAGAGAACCAACAATAATATGTGGTCAAATCAATTTTTCGTCCAAAAAAGCCCCGTTTAGGGGCTTTTTTGTTGATCCCTGCCCCACCTTTGGTAATATCGGGTCTGTTTTATTTTTCGCTTCAAAATAAAAGAAGCAATAAACAAGTTCTTAAAGTCATGAGTACTCAGCAAAAGACGACCATGGCTGGATAAAAATTTATAACCAGTCTAAGTTCTAACACGAACATGGCGTACTAGCCTCTAGCGCATTTGGGCTAAAGCAGTTAAGCTAATCTGGTTACAAACTTACAAAAAATAAATTAATTGGGGTATATAAAATGTACGAGAAGCAAGTAGAAATCACAGCAGAAAACGGTCTTCACACTCGTCCAGCTGCACAGTTCGTTAAAGAAGCAAAATCTTTCGACGCTGACATCACAGTGACTTCTAACGGCAAAAGCGCTAGCGCGAAAAGCCTGTTCAAACTACA
Organism: Vibrio sp. 10N.286.51.B11; assembly: GCF_041469245.1. Lineage (NCBI taxonomy): Bacteria > Pseudomonadati > Pseudomonadota > Gammaproteobacteria > Vibrionales > Vibrionaceae > Vibrio > Vibrio sp. 10N.286.51.B11. The sequence goes on from NZ_JBFRKI010000012.1 coordinate 439,548, forward strand.
AACTTTAGGCCTAGTAAAAGGTACTAACGTTACTATTTCAGCTGAAGGTCCTCAAGCTCAGCAAGCAGTAGACCACCTAGTTGCTCTTATGGATCAACTACACTAATACGGTCTCCTTCTTTCAAAGCCATTTTGCATAGCAAAGTGGCTTTGTTCGAAATAGATAGGAATAAGCGCGACATTAGTCGACGACTTAAAGTCACACACTCTCCCGTTTACAGTTGAACAACTAAGGTAAGGCTATGATTTCAGGCATCCTAGCATCTCCTGGTATTGCTTTCGGTAAAGCACTACTACTTCAAGAAGATGAAATTGTCCTAAACACTCAATCTATCTCTGACGACCAAGTTGAAGCAGAAGTACAGCGTTTCTTTGACGCTCGTAACAAATCTTCTCAACAACTTGAAGTTGTTAAGCAAAAAGCACTTGAAACTTTTGGCGAAGAAAAAGAAGCAATCTTTGAAGGCCACATCATGCTGCTTGAAGATGAAGAGCTAGAAGAAGAGATTTTAGCACTCATCAAGAAAGACAAGATGCACGCAGACAACGCGATCCACACTGTGATCGAAGAGCAAGCTGTTGCACTAGAGTCTCTTGATGATGAGTACCTAAAAGAACGTGCAACTGATATCCGTGATATCGGTACTCGTTTCGTTAAAAATGCTCTAGGCATCAACATTGTATCTCTAGCAGATATCAATGAAGAAGTTATCCTAGTAGCTTACGACCTAACGCCATCTGAAACTGCACAAATCAACCTAGACTACGTTCTTGGTTTCGCTTGTGACATCGGCGGTCGTACATCTCATACTTCAATCATGGCACGTTCTCTTGAGCTTCCAGCTATCGTTGGTACTAACGATATCACTAAGCAAGTTAAGAACGGCGACATGCTTGTGCTAGACGCGATGAACAACAAGATCATCATCAACCCTTCTGAAGCTGAACTAGCAGAAGCTAAGAAAATCAAAGCAGATTTCGAAGCAGAAGCGGCTGAACTAGCAAAACTAAAAGATTTACACGCTGAAACTCTAGACGGTCACCGTGTAGAAGTTTGTGGCAACATCGGTACAGTAAAAGACTGTGACGGTATCCTGCGTAACGGCGGTGAAGGCGTTGGTCTGTACCGTACTGAATTCCTATTTATGGACCGTGACGCGCTTCCTACTGAAGAAGAGCAATACGTTGCTTACAAAGAAGTAGCAGAAGCAATGGAAGGCGAGTCAGTGATTATCCGTACTATGGATATCGGTGGCGACAAAGACCTACCATACATGGACCTTCCACAAGAGATGAACCCTTTCCTAGGCTGGCGTGCAGTACGTATCAGCTTGGATCGTCGTGAAATCCTACGTGACCAACTACGTGGCATCCTACGTGCGTCTGCACACGGTAAACTACGTATCATGTTCCCAATGATCATTTCTGTTGAAGAGATCCGTGAACTGAAAAAAGCAATCGAAGAGTACAAAGTTGAACTTCGCGCTGAAGGCCTAGCTTTCGATGAAGAAATCGAAATCGGCGTAATGGTTGAGACTCCAGCAGCTGCTGCAATCGCACACCACCTAGCGAAAGAAGTATCTTTCTTCTCTATCGGTACTAACGACCTAACGCAATACACTCTTGCGGTAGACCGTGGTAACGAAATGATTTCTCACCTATACAACCCACTATCTCCTGCTGTTCTTACAGTAATCAAGCAAGTGATCGACGCATCACACGCTGAAGGTAAGTGGACTGGTATGTGTGGTGAGCTTGCTGGTGATGAGCGTGCAACGCTACTTCTTCTAGGTATGGGTCTAGATGAGTTCTCTATGAGCGGTATCTCTATCCCTAAAGTTAAGAAAGTAATCCGTAACTCTAACTTCGCTGAAGTTAAAGCTATGGCTGACGAAGCACTATCTCTACCAACAGCTGCTGAAATTGAAGCTTGCGTAGAAAAGTTCATCGCTGAGAAAACTCAGTAATCGCCAATCGCTTAATAACGTTAGACGGCTAAAAATAGTCGTCTAATTTGTTAGATTGGTATAGTATATTCTACAGAATAAAACTAAACGTTAGGAGCATGACACAATGGGTCTGTTTGACAAACTGAAAAAGCTTGTATCTGATGACAGCGCTGATGCTGGTGCAATCGAAATCATCGCACCTCTTTCTGGTGAAATCGTAAACATCGAAGATGTGCCAGATGTAGTTTTCGCTGAAAAAATCGTTGGTGACGGCATCGCGATCAAACCAGCTGGCGACAAAATGGTAGCTCCAGTTAACGGTACTATCGGTAAGATCTTCGAAACTAACCACGCATTCTCTATCGAGTCTGACGACGGTGTTGAGCTTTTCGTTCACTTCGGTATCGATACTGTTGAACTTAAAGGCGAAGGCTTCACTCGTGTAGCTGAAGAAGGTCAATCTGTTAAAGCTGGTGACACTATCATCACTTTCGACCTAGCGCTTCTAGAAGAGAAAGCAAAATCTACGCTTACTCCAGTTGTTATCTCTAACATGGACGAAATCAAAGAGCTGAACAAGCTTTCTGGTTCTGTAACTGTTGGCGAAACTCCAGTTCTTAAAGTAACTAAGTAATCTCGATTACTTATCTGCTTTAATTAAAACGCTACCTAAGGGTGGCGTTTTTTGTGCCTGCTATATAGTTCTAATGCCAGATTACCAGCCGCTTTGGCCTTATACCTAACAACTACAAATCCCCTTCTTCTTTGGGCCTCTCACGAACAGAGATCCCTGACATCTCGCTCGGTTCGATTCTGGGATGACGATTAAACACTATGGTTTAAGCCTGAGTGATTGTTACTCAAACCGACCTCTTCTATACAGTTAGCTATAGAGTCACCAATACCCAACTCCCGTCATTCCCTACAGTGAGGCACGAACGTGATAGGGAATCTCGCTTTCCAATCAACTACCAACACCACAACTCCCCTCTCTTCTCCAAATTTCAGGCAATAAAAAACCCAGCCGAAGCTGGGTCTGTTTAGCGCTCATCTCTCACCACGAGCTAATTTGTGGAAGCCTAACGTCAACACTATCGGTCAACGTGGCTTTTCAATCGATTAACCTAGTAGGCTAAGTGCCGAGTTCGGTGCTTGCTTCGCTTGAGCAAGAATCGAGCTTGAAGCTTGAGAAAGGATCTGAGACTTAGTCATCTGAGTCGTTTCTTTCGCGAAGTCGGTATCTTTAATACGGCTCTTAGATGCGTTAACGTTCTCGTTAATGTTGTCTAAGTTGCTGATAGCGTGGTCGAAACGGTTTTGGAAAGCACCTAGCTCAGCACGGTGACTGTCTACATACTTAAGGGCCGCATCGATTACTGCTACAGACTCTTGTGCGCCGCCAACAGATGTTACGTCGATAGTATCAACCGTTACGTCTTTAGCTGCTTGAATACCTAGCTCGCCCGCAAGACCGCCAGAGAAAGACACATCGCCGCTCACTTTGTTGTTGCCTGTGAACATTTGTAGCTTGCCGTCTTCAGTAACAGACGCTTTAACAGAATCTTGTTGACCGTTGATGTAAGTCGCTAGCTCTTCGATGTCATCACCCGCTTTTGCGCTGATGTCGATTTCTTGTGCTTGGCCGAAGTTGTCAGTGAACGACAGTTTTAGGTCGTTAGAGCCCGCTTGAACGTTCCAGTCTTTGTCTTTCGCGTTCTCAGTTTGGTAGCTCTTACCACCCATCTGAGCGTTATCAGAGCGCATGTCTTTCAGTTGAAGCATTACAGCTTCACCGTTATCCGCACCGATTTGGAATGATTTAGTACCGTGAGTACCGTTAAGCAGCTTGTTACCACCAAAAGACGTCGTTTCCGCGATACGGTTCAGTTCGTCGTTCAGTGCTGTTACTTCTTCTTGAATCGCTACACGCTCAGATTTTGAGTTTGAGCCGTTTGAAGATTGTAGAGACAAATCACGCATACGTTGCAGGATGTTAGTCGTCTCGTTCATTGCACCTTCAGCAGTTTGTGCAATTGAGATACCGTCGTTCGCGTTACGTACAGCAACATCAAGGCCACGACTTTGAACGTTCA
>NZ_JBFRKI010000013.1:0-2121 GCF_041469245.1 Vibrio sp. 10N.286.51.B11
TTGATGGCACACCGTCGACTGTTAAGGTCACCATCAACGGCACAAACGATGCCGCGACGGTTAGTAGTGCGACCGTTGCCATCGATGAAACCGACAAAGCAGTAACGACTTCAGGAACATTGACCAGTACCGACGTGGATAATCAAGATAATGCGTTTACACCGGATTCGATTACTGGCACCAATGGTGACCTGACTATTGATGCTAATGGTCATTGGGCGTTCACCGCCAACAGCGCGTTTAACCAATTAAACGTCGGCGATAAAGTCGAAGAAACCTTCACGGTGTCGTCTGTTGATGGAACACCGTCCACTATCAAGGTGACAATTAACGGTACTAACGACACCGCTACTGTCAGCAGTGCGACCGTCGCCATCGATGAAACCGACAAAGCGGTAACTACCTCAGGTACGCTAACCAGTACTGACGTGGATAATCCAGATAATACCTTCACACCCGATTCCATTTCCGGTACCAACGGTGACCTGACTATTGATGCCAATGGTCATTGGATGTTCACCGCTAACAGCGCGTTTAATCAATTGAACGTTGGCGATAAAGTCGAAGAGACTTTCACTGTGTCGTCTGTTGATGGCACACCTTCGACCATTAAAGTCACGATTAACGGCACTAACGACACCGCTACTGTCAGCAGTGCGACCGTAGCCATCGATGAGACTGACAAAGCAGTCACGACATCAGGAACGTTGACCAGCACCGATGTAGACAACCCAGACAACACGTTTGCGCCGGATTCTATTTCAGGCACCAACGGTGACCTGACTATTGATGCTAATGGTCATTGGGTCTTCACCGCCAACAGCGCGTTTAACCAATTGAATGTCGGCGATAAGGTCGAAGAGACCTTCACGGTGTCGTCCATCGATGGCACCCCTTCGACGATCAAGGTCACGATTAATGGCACTAACGACGCCGCTACTGTCAGCAGTGCGACCGTCGCTATCGATGAAACCGACAAAGCAGTAACGACTTCAGGAACATTAACCAGCACCGATGTCGATAATCCGGATAATGCGTTCACTCCAGACTCCATTGCAGGCACAAATGGCGACCTCAACATTGATGCCAATGGTCACTGGGTATTCACCGCTAACAGCGCGTTTAATCAATTGAATGTCGGCGACAAGATCGAAGAGACCTTCACTGTCTCGTCTATTGATGGCACAGCGTCAACGATCAAAGTGACAATTAATGGCACCAATGATAAAGCGACGGTCAGTACCGCAACGGTCAGTGTGGATGAAACTGACAAAGCGGTAACGACATCAGGAACGTTGACCAGTACTGACGTGGATAATCCAGATAATGCATTCACACCGGATTCTATTTCAGGCACCAACGGTGACCTGACTATTGATGCTAATGGTCATTGGGTCTTCACCGCCAACAGTGCATTTAATCAATTGAATGTCGGCGATAAGGTCGAAGAGACCTTCACGGTGTCGTCCATCGATGGCACCCCTTCGACGATCAAAGTCACGATTAATGGCACTAACGACGCCGCTACTGTCAGCAGTGCGACCGTCGCTATCGATGAAACCGACAAAGCGGTAACAACCTCAGGCACCCTAACCAGTACCGACGTAGATAACCCAGACAATGCGTTCACACCCGATTCCATTTCCGGTACCAACGGTGATCTCACCATTGATGCCAATGGTCATTGGGTATTCACAGCTAACAGCGCGTTTAATCAATTGAATGTCGGCGATAAAGTCGAAGAGACCTTCACTGTCTCGTCTATTGATGGCACAGCGTCAACGATCAAAGTCACGATTAATGGCACTAACGATGCAGCGACAGTCAGTACCGCAACAGTCAGTGTGGATGAGACTGATAAAGCGGTAACGACATCAGGCACGTTAACCAGTACCGATGTTGATAATCCTGATAACACATTTACGCCAGACTCCATTGTTGGAGCTAATGGCGACCTAACTATTGATGCTAATGGGCATTGGGTGTTCACCGCCAACAGTGCGTTTAATCAATTGAACGTCGGCGATAAAGTCGAAGAGACCTTTACTGTATCGTCTATTGATGGCACAACGTCAACGGTCAAAGTGACAATTAATGGCACTAACGACGCCGCTACTGTCA
>NZ_JBFRKI010000014.1:0-1481 GCF_041469245.1 Vibrio sp. 10N.286.51.B11
CTAATGGTCATTGGGTCTTCACCGCCAACAGTGCGTTTAATCAATTAAACGTTGGCGATAAGGTCGAAGAGACCTTTACGGTATCGTCGGTTGATGGCACACCGTCGACCATAAAAGTGACGATTAACGGCACTAACGACGCCGCTACTGTCAGCAGCGCGACCGTTGCCATCGATGAAACCGACAAAGTAGTCACGACTTCAGGAACATTAACCAGCACCGATGTCGATAATCCGGATAATGCGTTCACTCCAGACTCCATTGCAGGCACAAATGGTGACCTGACTATTGATGCTAATGGTCATTGGGTCTTCACCGCCAACAGCGCGTTTAATCAACTAAATGTTGGCGATAAAGTAGAAGAAACCTTTACGGTATCGTCGGTTGATGGCACAGCGTCAACCATCAAAGTGGCGATTAACGGCACTAACGATGCAGCGACAGTCAGTACCGCAACAGTCAGTGTGGATGAGACTGATAAAGCGGTAACGACATCAGGAACGTTGACCAGTACTGACGTGGATAATCCAGATAATGCATTTACACCGGATTCCATTAGAGGCACCAACGGTAACCTGACTATTGACACTAATGGTCATTGGACATTCACCGCCAACAGCGCATTTAATCAATTGAACGTCGGCGATAAGGTCGAAGAAACCTTTACGGTATCGTCGGTTGATGGCACAGCGTCAACCATCAAAGTGGCGATTAACGGCACTAACGACGCCGCTACTGTCAGCAGTGCGAGCGTCGCCATTGATGAAACCGACAGAGCGGTAACCACCTCAGGCACCTTAACCAGTATCGACGTGGATAACCCAGACAATGCGTTCACACCCGATTCCATTTCTGGTACCAACGGTGATCTCACCATTGATGCCAATGGTCATTGGGTATTCACAGCAAGCAGCGCATTTAACCAATTGAATTTCGGCGATAAAGTCGAAGAGACCTTCACTGTCTCGTCTATTGACGGCACAGCGTCAACGATCAAAGTCACGATTAATGGCACTAACGATGCAGCGACAGTCAGTACCGCAACAGTCAGTGTGGATGAGACTGATAAAGCGGTAACTACCTCAGGCACGTTGACCAGTACCGATGTGGATAATCCAGATAATGCATTCACACCGGATTCGATTACTGGCACCAACGGTGACCTGACTATTGATGCCAATGGTCATTGGATGTTCACCGCTAACAGCGCATTTAATCAATTGAACGTTGGCGATAAAGTCGAAGAGACCTTTACGGTATCATCAGTTGATGGCACACCGTCGACCATAAAAGTGACGATTAACGGCACTAATGACGCAGCTACTGTCAGCAGCGCGACCGTTGCCATCGATGAGACTAACAAAGCGGTAACAGCTTCAGGTACCCTCACCAGTACCGATGTAGACAACCCAGACAACACGTTTACACCGGATTCTATTTCAGGTACCAACGGTGACCTGACTATCGATGCTAATGGTCAT
>NZ_JBFRKI010000015.1:0-1053 GCF_041469245.1 Vibrio sp. 10N.286.51.B11
AACGACGCCGCTACTGTCAGCAGTGCGACCGTCGCCATCGATGAGACTGACAAAGCGGTGACAACCTCAGGCACCCTAACCAGTATCGACGTCGATAACCCAGATAACGCATTCACACCGGATTCTATTTCAGGCACCAACGGTGACCTGACTATTGATGCTAATGGTCATTGGGTCTTCACCGCCAACAGCGCGTTTAATCAACTAAATGTTGGCGATAAAGTAGAAGAAACCTTCACGGTGTCGTCTGTAGATGGCACACCGTCCACCATCAAAGTGACGATTAACGGCACTAACGATGCCGCTACTGTCAGCAGTGCGACCGTTGCTATCGATGAAACCGACAAAGCAGTAACGACTTCAGGAACATTAACCAGCACCGATGTCGATAATCCAGATAACACTTTCACACCTGATTCGATTACTGGAGCTAACGGTGACCTGACTATTGATGCTAATGGGCATTGGACATTCACCGCCAACAGCGCGTTTAACCAATTGAATGTCGGCGATAAGGTCGAAGAGACCTTCACGGTGTCGTCCATCGATGGCACCCCTTCGACGATCAAGGTCACGATTAACGGCACTAACGATGCAGCGACAGTCAGTACTGCAACAGTCAGTGTGGATGAGACTGATAAAGCGGTAACCACATCAGGCACGCTAACCAGTACTGACGTGGATAATACAGATAATACGTTTACGCCAGATTCCATTGCAGGCACAAATGGCGACTTGACTATTGATGCCAATGGTCATTGGATCTTCACCGCTAACAGCGCGTTTAATCAATTGAACGTCGGCGATAAAGTCGAAGAGACTTTCACTGTCTCGTCTATTGATGGCACACCGTCGACCATCAAGGTGACGATTAATGGCACTAACGATGCAGCGACAGTCAGTACCGCAACAGTCAGTGTGGATGAGACTGATAAAGCGGTAACGACATCAGGAACGTTGACCAGTACTGACGTGGATAATCCAGATAATGCATTCACACCGGATTCTATTTCAGGTACCAACGGTGACCTGATTATCGATGCTAATGGTCAT
>NZ_JBFRKI010000016.1:0-21942 GCF_041469245.1 Vibrio sp. 10N.286.51.B11
GTTTTTAGTTCCCGCTAATGCGCGATGAACCTTATTTGTTTCGACCTAGTGAGTCAGAAACAGATAAACGGCTCTTTTATTGAGTGGGTGCTGGATTCGAAATCTAGCTCACGAAACCTTAGAGATTGAGTCTACTCAGTGATCTCTTGCAGCACTTCTCCGATTGACCCGCTTGGTTGGGTGATACCCAGTTTGTTCGAAAGCGTTGGCGCAATGTCATATGGCGTCACTGCTCGCGATACCTTCTTAGCTTCAACGTCGTAGCCTGCAAAGATCACAGGCACATGAGTGTCGTATTTCCACGGAGAACCATGAGTCGAGGCAATTTGAAGGCCTTCCATGTCGTTAATGTAGCTACGCGGTGCAAATACCACATACACGTCGCCAGAACGAGCTGGATGGTAGTTGTTTTTGATGAGCTGCATTACGTGCGTGTCCGGTACTCGGTTGGCTGCGATATCACTACTTGATACTGCAAATGCAACGCCTTTCACTTTTGCTATTTCATCCGCAATTACTTCTTGTACCTTAGCGAGGTCAAGCTTCTTCTCGGCGATTAAATCGTGATTCAGATAGATATAAGGCTGTGCATACAAACGAATCACATCTTTAGTTAAGCCGAATTCATCCTTCAATCGTTTCTCAACACCACTCGAGAGCAGTTTATCCTTATTAAAGTATTGAGCTTGATTGAAGCCAAGCGCATTTGCCGCAGGTGAAGATTCAGGAACACCGTGGTCGGCAGACAGCACAATTAATGTGTTCTCTAGCCCCACCTGGTTATCAACGGTTTTGAAAAGCTTAGCGAGAGTCTTATCAAGTCGGATTAGGTTGTCTTCTGTTTCTAGGCTTTCTGGGCCGTATAGGTGCACCACGTAGTCGTTTGACGAGAAACTCACAGATAAATAATCGGTTACGTCACCTTGTCCTAGCTTCTCTTGCATCAACAAGGTGCTTGCGAAGTTTTCTGTGATTTCATCACCAGCAGGGCTCACAGTAAGCGTAGTACTGAAGTACTTATAGCTTGCCGGGCCGTATGGGTGAGGGAAGGTGCGTTGGAAATCACCGAGTTTCACTTTGTGTTCGGTATTGTGTTCTTGCAGGGTGTACTGGTCACGCGGTAACGACAGTTCCCATCTCTGTTTTGAGTATTGAGCGGCAATGGCTTTTTCATTCCAGCGAGATACCCAAGCAGGATATTCGTCGTAGTAATAGTTGCTGGTCACAAACTCAGACTGTGCTTTAGAGAACCAAAAAGCTTTGCCACTGTGTCCTGCAAGCGAAATCGCGCCACGGTCTTTTACCGATACACCAAACACTTTCGATTTTCCGCTATTGGAAATCATAAGTTCGTCGCCAAAGGTGGTGGCGAGAATTGGCTCTGGAGAGCGGCCGTCACCTTGCGCTGTCTTTTGTGTTGGATCGATCTCGGTGGCTTTGTCGACACCCGCACCCGAAGTCAGCATGGCGTAGTTGCCATCTTCTACGTTATACACCAAACGTTCTTCGCTACGGTCATACCAAACATTACCTACCATGCCGTGTACGCTCGGTGGAGCGCCTGTTGCAAGCGACACATGTCCTACAATGGTTTCTGTGTTGCCGTGTTGGTAGTTAGCATTGGTGTAATAAGTACCGTCATCCATTAAGTAGCGAAAGCCACCTTCACCGAAGTTATGCTTATATCGCTCGATTAGGTCTGCGCGCAGGCCATCTACTGTGATTTGAAGGACTAGATCTGGCTTTTCCGCAGCCGAAGCAGGGAGGGCACAGAGTAACGCGAGTGTTAGTCCTGAAAGCTTGGTGTATTGCATAGAGTTTCCTTATTCACTGTTGCCGCAGAGTTCTAACGTTTGGCAGATTTCTAATGTTTGGCCAGATTTCTAACGTGTGTACAGTGCGAATCGTATTTTTAGTATTGTTGGTGAAGATTATTGAGTCATAACCATCGGCACCTTTAGCTGGTTCACATCTCTAGCTAGTTCACAGCTTTAGTTAGTTCGTATCCTTAACTAAACGCAAGCCCATGTCCGACATAGTGATCGATTGGCTTGCGAAGTCACGACGGTAACTTTCAGATTCATTTTTGTCATAAGCAAAGCTGCCACCGCGAACGGACTTATGCGATAAGCCTACGTCACTGTGTTTAGCGTTGTTTGGATTGTCTGTTGGACCAAATCGGTAGAAAGTGTCATCGAAGGCATCGATAACAAACTCCCCAACGTTTCCTGTCATGTCATATAAGCCTAGTTCATTTGGCTTTTTTAACCCGACAGGATGCGCGCTATTTTTTGAATTTGCTGAGTACCACGCAACTTCATCTAAGTTGTTGGAACCACTGTAAGTATAGCCTTTGCTTTTGTTGCCACCTTTCGCAGCAAACTCCCATTCAGCTTCAGTTGGTAGGCGGTACTCTTCGCCTGTTAGTTCATTCAACTGCTCAACGAAATAGTTCGCTTGTTGCCAGCTTAGGTTGTTGACCGGAACTTGCGGGTTTTGGAAATAACTGAGAGATGAACCCATCACCGATTCAAACAATTCTTGAGTCACCTCAAATTTCGCAATGTAGAAACTATCTACAGTTACATCACGGGCTGGTCGTTCTGCTTTGGTCGCCTCTGGGCTGTTTGAGCCCATGGTGAATGTTCCGCCTTCAACCAACACCATCTCTTGGTCAATTTTTTGAGCGATAGGGTGTGTAGGCACGCTTGCACAGCCGCTTAGATAAATAGTCATGGTGACGCCGCTAACTGCTGCTAAATGTTTGTAATTGATAAATTTCATCACGTGCCTCAAATGTTCGAAATAGGGCGTAATTCTAACGTTTTTGGTCATTCCTATTGGTTATAAAGGGTATAACATGCCACTGACTTAATTCGGAATTATGATGGGAACAAGACACTAAGATAGGTAGGTAAATCATGCACATTACTCAAGGTCCACAATATAACGGTAAAGCGTCTAAGCGCCTGCATGTTATGGCTAAGCCGATTGGCGCAGCGTGCAACATTGACTGTAAATATTGTTACTACCTAAGTAAGCAAGATTTGTTGGAGTACAAGAAAGGCAGTTCTCCAAGAATGGATGATGAGACGCTAGAGACTTACATCCGACAATACATTGAAGGTCAAAATACGCCAGAAATCATCTTCTCATGGCAGGGCGGTGAGCCGACCATGTTAGGTTTGGCTTATTTTGAGCGTGTGGTTGAGCTACAGAAAAAGTATCAGCCCGAAGGTGTGTTAATTTCAAATGACCTACAAACTAATGGCACATTACTGAATGACGATTGGGGTCGGTTCTTAGCAAAGAACAACTTCCTGATCGGTTTAAGTATTGATGGTCCTGAAATGCTACACAACGCTTACCGTACCAACCGAGCGGGTCGTGGCACATTCAAACAAGTGATGGCTGCTGTAGAGTTGCTGCACAAGCACCAAGTCAAATTCGCCACGCTTACCTGTGTGAATAATCTCACTAGTCAAAATGCACTCGAAGTGTATCGTTTCCTACGTGATGTGGTGAAGTCTCCACAAATGCAATTTATTCCTATCGTAGAACAAAAAACCTTTAGAACCGTTGCACCGCAAACATCTCAAGTGAGTGAGCAACTCAAGCAAGGTGACAAGCGTCTTATCCCGGGTCACAAAGATTCGATCATGGAATCATGGTGTGTATCGGACTTAGCGTGGGGCAACTTCCTAATTGCTGTGTTTGATGAGTGGGCGAAGTACGATATCGGTAAAGTGTTTGTTCAGTATTTCGAAGCGAGCTTAGAAACGTGGATTGGTCGCCCGAACCCGCTTTGTACCCTTAATGAGATCTGCGGTAAAGGCTTAGCGATGGAGCCAAACGGCGATGTGTTCTCTTGTGACCACTACGTTTACCCTGAATATAAAATTGGCAACATCCACCACGAGAAGCTTGATGACCTAGCATACAGTGCACCACAACAGAAATTTGGCTTCGCTAAATCACGTACGCTGACGAGCCAATGTCAGCAATGTGACTACAAGTTTGCTTGTCATGGCGAGTGTCCGAAAAATCGCTTTATCAAAACTCGTGCGGGTGAGCCGGGCTTGAACTATTTATGTGCGGGCTGGCACAAGTTCTTCTCTCATGTTGATAAATCGATGGCGTATATCGCGCGTGCGATGAGACACCCTGTTGCTCATGGTAAGTACAGTGATTCTGTGATGATGGCGCGTCGAGCAGAACTGGCAAAATAAACAACATTTGAGACTAAGTTTTAAGTCAAGTTCTAGGTTTAGAGTTATCGATCCTAACGAAATTTAATCAGATATGAGTCTAGGGACAGGCTAAGTTCTCCAGCTTAAGGTAATACTATGATCAAGAAGAGTTTAGCGACAGCGGTTGCTTTATTTATCTCAACGTCCGCATTGCTATCAACGTCAGCGATGGCAGCTAATAGCGTTCAACAAACCGTTGATGCACCAGCACAAAATATCAATCAAGTGCTTGAAATGACGGACACTCAAACCCGCATTCAACAGTTGTCTTACATGGCGCAAGATCAGAATCAGTCTATTGAAAACCGTACTGGTGCGCTGCAAGAATTGGCAGCTTACCCAAGCCAAAATGCGTTGGTGGCTGTTGCTAGAGGCTTGAAAGATAAAGACCCTGAAGTTCGCGAAGCGTCTGTGATTGGCTCTGAACCTTATCAACTCGAACATCGCTGGGCATTAGTCTCTCCGTTGCTTAAAGACAGCGATACCATGGTTCGCCACACGGCAACATCAAATCTAATTCGTGACTTTAATGCCTTAGATGAACAACAAAAAGCACAAATCGAACCACCAGTAAAAGAGCTGATCAGTTTTCTAGAAACGCAAGAATCTGAAAAATACCAACTGCTGTTTGCTGATGTGCTTCGTTGGCACAATGACTGGGATAAGGCGGAAACGGTTTATCTAGAGCTGATCAATACGCATCCAAAAGAAGCGCAAGTTTGGTTGAGCTACGCTGATAATTTCCGAGCGCAGAAAAAAGACCAGCAAGCGGTCGATGTATTGGATCGCGGTTTGAAACATGTACCAGACAACGCAGCTCTGCATTACTCTAAATCTCTAACTTTGGTTCGCCTTGAAGACAAAACTGCGGCAGCCAAAGAGATTGAAGTGGCTGCGAAGCTAGCGAAAGATAACAGCTACTACTGGTACCTAAATGGGGTATTACAAGAAGAGTTGGATATCGACAAGTCGACTAAATCGTTCGAGAAAGCATATTTGATCTCTGGTTCTCCAGAGCAGCTATACGCGGTATGCGATATCTATGTGCGCTACGGAAATGAAAAGACCGATGATTGCTTAGGTGAGCTAGGTAAAGTAGCTCCTGACTATGTTATTGATCAGTTGAAAGATAAACGAGTAGCGCCAAGCTCATAATATCCTAATGAGTAATTAGCGAAGCCTATAATGAAAAGCCAGTCGACACGTTCGACTGGCTTTTTCGCATCCATGAACTGCTTAGACGAGGTTCAAGCAACTAAAGACAAAATAAGGGCAAGCCTGTTACTTGCCCATTTCGTTTTATTATTCACCCATAGAGCTTGATGCACGGCGTCTGTCGGTCGCGCCATAGATCTTGCCATCTTTGACTTCAATGGCATTCAAGCCACTGACGACTGGAATGACATGCACCGGATAACCGAGCTGCATGAACTCTGGTACTAACATTTCGGCGTAGGTTTTCTTTTCGACGAGCAAACCCGTTGGGTCGTAAGGTTTGGTGCGATCAATCTTGGTCTTTGTCTTTTTGGTAAAACAGCGCAAAAGTACCGCCGCCAATCCCAGTCATATCCGGTTCAACCACCGACATTGTCATCTGCATCGCCACCATTGCATCGACTGCATTACCTCCTTGCTTGAGTACCGAATACCCAGTGCTGCTTACATATGGATTCGTTGCACTTACCATAAACTCTTCGCCAGTTTCGTCTGGCGTAATTGGAAAAGGATTTGGGTTAGAAGACGAAACTCAACATGATGGTGTAAAGGACGGCATCTTTGTCATCAAAACCAGTAAGTGCATTGAAATCCTCAACAAAGGCACCGTTTGCTTTACGAGCCTCAAAATATTGCACTTCGCCATTGATGGAGACGTTAGGTAACACATCGTAATCCACACCAATTAGGTAGCTGTTTCCTGTTAGGTGTTCGTGAGAATCAAACTCTGCTCCGTAAACGACGTATGGAGTGAATAAATCTAGTCTGTAGCCCAAACTAGCGTACATCGAGGACGAGATGTCACTGATCTGTCCTTCACTTGCAAGCACCGCTTGACCTAATTCATACTCAACACCTAACGACCAAAGTTGAATGTGTTGGTTGTCTTGTTTGCTACTGAATGGAGCTGTTATCGAAGTCCCAGGGATTGTAATCGTGCCAGAAACGGTTTGATCAAAATTGGAGTCGAGGAATGACAAGTTCCAACGATAGTTTTCACCGCTCAATTGAAGATTGGCACCGAACATTCGGTTGGTTTCAAATTCCAGTTTTGTAGTCGAGTTGAAATCTACGTCATTTTTATCTTTTATGCCGATAAACGGAGTAAGTAAAAGAGTAGCTTCGTCACTGACATCGTGAGTCCAGCTCACTTTTATACCGTTGAAAGCTGTGACTCCGAGAACGCTGTTATACACCTCTGTCGGTGGCCTTGCTGTCATATAGGCTTGGCCCACATAGTAGTACTCAGAGGCAAGGAATAATGGTAGTCGTAATCGACCAATGCTGACATCAAAGTCATTAAATTCATAACCTAAGTAAGCCCACTCTAGCTGCGGCTCACTCCAATCATATTGGGGTGGCTTGACAACTTGCACGGAAGCTTTGAATGAGTTGTAGAAGTAATCGAGTTGAACACCAAATGTGGTATCACAGTCGTAACAGCTCTCATCAGTAAAACCGCGGTTGATGATTAATGGATTATCGTTATCCGATGTTGCCCAAGACGTTGAGCCAAAGCCACTCAAGGATAAATTATCGGTAAGTTCGATATTCGCAAAAGCCGGAGAGGCCATTGAGGCACATAACACTGACGTAATTATTCTTTTCATATTATTTCTCCGAACTTATAACGTAGAGAACGTTGGCATTTTGAGGAACCGAAGAGAGTGGGGAGTAACCAATACGGTTTGGTTTGTCATCAAGCCAGTCGACTAAGCTGTCGGTTGACGCCGTTTTGATTTCTCTTGGATAACGCGCTTTTCCTGAAAAAGATAAACCAGCCCAGTGTGCATTCATTTGAGCGGCATTTTTTCCAAGCAAAAGCTGATAAAAGTCCTCTCTTTCGGCACTGTTCTCAGGCCAATCAGACAGTTCAACACGTTTGCCATTGAGGTGCTTAGTTTTCCCTCTATAGAGCTTTCGCGCTTTGTTTATTGATATCTCTTCAAATCCGGAGTCTAAAGAAAATATGGCATAATCTTCAGCGGCGTGAGCAGGGCTTAGAAAAAGCAAGCTTCCTAATAGCCCTACCGCGACTGGCAACATGACTCTGCGGGGAAGTGTTTTTATTGTTCTAATCCAATCCATGAGGTATCTCCTAACAAGTCGCACTTTCTATTTGATGGAATAGCTTTTCTTTTCTTACGGGCTTCGCTACGTATCCATCCATTCCGGAATCAAAGCACTTTTGAATATCATCATCGATAACACTAGCGGTTAACGCGATAATAGGAGTTTTGCTTAAGCCTTGGTTTTTCTCGTGTTCTCGAATCTCCTTAGTTGCCGTGAAACCGTCCATAACAGGCATCATGCAATCCATCAAAATAATGTCGAAGCTACTGTCGTTCTGGTACATATCAACGGCAATTTGTCCGTTGTCTGCAATTTCAAAGGCATATCCGGCCTTCTTCAGCATGATAGAAGCTACTTTTTGATTGACGCGGTTGTCTTCGACTAGCAAGATTCTCTCTGATTTGCTCGGAATTGCGTTTTGTTCCGCTTCTTCAGGCAAAGTACGTTTGGTCGCAGCCCCGTTGATAATTGGAGTGACAGTTGCAGGTTGTTTCTTAGGTTGAGCTTTATAGGAAGCTGGTAGTGGCATAGCTTCTACCGCGGTGAGTACTTTCTCTTTAAGCATTTCGAACTTGAATGGTTTTGGTACATAGTCATCCATACCAACGTCGAAACACCTCTGAATATCGTCATCGATGACACTGGCGGTCAATGCAATGATAGGGATGCGTCGCGTCGCTTCTGTTTCTTTTTCAATTCTTCGGATGTTGCTTGTTGCATCAAAGCCATCCATAACCGGCATCATGCAGTCCATGAGTATCACCGCGTAATGAGGATTAGCGGTGAACATGTCCACAGCTTCTTGACCATTATTAGCGAACTCGAATTCAAAACCACTTTTACCGACATGAAGACCAGCAATTTTTTGGTTGATCTTGTTGTCTTCAACGATGAGGATTTTGTGTTGGATCTCGACTGATGTCTGGCTTGCTTCTGATAGTTCCGCCAAACCTCGTGTATCACAAAGCTCAATAGCTTTAATTAAACGCAAGCCGAGTAGGGGCTGTGCGACTTGTGCAGTAACGCTGTCACCAAGATTCGCTGGCTCACTTAAGAAGGAACGTATCAAACAGATAGTGATGCCGTTTTGGTGCAGCTTTTCTAAGTTATCTGCGTGGGTATTAGCTAGGAATGCGTCATCTTCGGCGAAAACAACAGTAATAGGTTTAGTGTGTTTTTGAGTGGAGAGCTGCTCTGTAATTGCCGTTATATCATTCGTTTTATCGGTAACCTTCAAACCATAAAGGTTAAGGTCGGACTCGATTCGCTCGGAGAGCATGTTTTCGTTACCCAGCACATAAATATCAGCCGTTGCTGTACTTGGTTTTGGCAGTATCAAGTCAACAGGCAATACCAAGTCGAAGTAGAAACAGCTTCCTTCACCTTTGACGGAGTCGAGTTGAATTTGACCACCCATCAGCTCTACCAACTGTGTACTGATGGCTAGACCAAGACCAGTACCACCAAATTGACGTGTGGTTGAATCGTCTTCTTGAGCGAACGGTTCAAATATCTGTTTTTGTTGCAGTGAAGCGATACCAATACCCGTATCTCGTACAGCAAATCGAATGGTGGCATTGTTATCTGCTTTGTTGAGCGTTTGAATTGATAATGTGACGCCACCTTCAGCCGTAAACTTCACCGCATTCGACATAAAGTTCATCAAGATCTGTCTTAAACGGTGATCGTCTATCATCACGCGTGCTGGTGTATCTGGGCTGATATCAACGTTAATCGATATTCTTTGTTCTTTCGCTTTTGGTGCCACAATAGAGGCGATGTCGTATATCGACTCTCTAATCGATGCAGAATGCGGGCTGATTAATAGCATGCCAGACTCAATTTTAGAGAAGTCTAAGATATCGTTGATTAAGCTAAGGAGCAGTTGGGATGAAGTTTCGATCGTATCAACATAGTCACGTTGTGTCGGTGTAAGCGGCGTATCTGCGAGGATTTCCGAAATACCAATAACACCATTGAGCGGGGTGCGAATTTCATGAGACATGTTGGCCAAGAAGCTACTTTTTGCTTTGCTGGCTTGTATTGCGTTGTCTTTCGCGTGTTCGGCATCCTCTTTGGCTCTCTCTGCGTCTTCTTTTGCTACCGTCAATCTCTCTTTCGCGAGCTCTCGTTCGATGGTCAATCGTTCAACTTGCTGAGCAAACAGACTGAGTTCATCTTTACCTTGGATTAATTTATCTAAAGAAGGGCGCGTGTCATCATTTTCGCTTTTTAAGAAAGCTAACACCAAATTAAGGTTGTTAGTGACTTGTCTCGCCAAGCTAAGAGTTAAACCCATAACAATCGCTGCCAGCAAAGCGACGATTGAAATAAACAGGGTTCGTTGTATTTGCGCGTCATAGATGGCTTGCTCAACTTCTTGTTGAAACTCTTGCTTGATTACGCCGCCAAGGCTTTGTAATAAGTTGAGCCGTGCGCTCATCGCTTCTAAGCCGACAGACACTTCTTGTGGCGTCAGTTGGCTGATTGTATTTAGGTCGAGTAGCGCGCTTCTTATCTCTTGGCTTTGAGCGAACACATCATTTCGAAACACTTCAACCATCAAAGAAACTTGATGTTCGTTGGCGTTCAATGAAACAAAGCGCTCTAAGAACAATTGCTGTCTTTCACTCAAGGTTTTGATCTGTTCGGCGAGTTCTGGGTCGTACTCTTGGCTGATTTGGAAGATCTCAATCAGTGAACTACCAAGCTTGAACTCTTCGTTCGACCAAAACATCAACCACTCAAGTTGTTGAAGGGCAGTGAGGTGCTGTTGAATTTCACGTTTAGTGTTTTCAAAAGGGACTTTCTCTACTTCAAGTAACAGTTGCTTGTATAAATCGCTCTGCCATTCGAGGGCATCCAATTTATCGTAAGTGTCAGTCACTTGCATCGTCGATAAGGTCGCTTCGCTGAAATCGGCAACAAGTTGATTCATTTCACCAGATGCGTCTAAAAAAATGATGGGAGACAGGTTTTTAAGTTCTGCCTTTACTTGGTTGCTTTGAGTAGCAAACTCTTCAGGGCTAGAGGCTAAGGTACTTCTATACAAAATAGAAATATCTTGAAGATAGACAGATAACTGATTGGTTCGTTCAAAATCGGTTAACTGAGTCGTTAATATATAAGCCTGTCTACCTGCTAGGAAGAGTAATAATGAAATGGGAAGTAGAACTAAGCCAAAGAGTTTATGTTTGACTGAAAGGTTATTCCAAACCGTAATCGCCATATAAGGATCCATCCAACTGTCGTTATATAAAAACAGTAGAATAAAAATGCCGATATGGAAACTTTGAAACGGTAAATTTTACGTAAGTGTGGGAGAGGTATAAGTTCTTGTGATTCCAGAGCTTATTTTGAAATGCGTTCTTTTATTAGTAATTTATAGCGTTTGGCAGTTTGTTTAATTTTATGCTTATTGATGAATCACTTAAAAAGCTTACTAATGAGGACGATTGTTATCGAGGCTTAATTCGAAAAGAAGTTGCTCTAATACGGTTTTTGCAGAGGGTTCTAATGTCCAAATACCGAGCATTCTGTTAAGTGCGGCGCGATACACTCTGTTTTTTAGTAGGAAGGCGAGTGTGCTCGTATCATTGCTGAATACGTGCATTTGTACGATGGTGAGCTCTGCTTTGTTCTCAATGTCTATTTTCTGAAGATTGAAAGCGGGTAGGAAGGCAGACTCATACCAAACCTCAACGATCTCTCGAAGCTCCATCTCTTCTTCAGGTACATCGCACTCCTGAAGTTGGTGGTTTTCAGGAATTGCGGATAAGTAAGCTACATCAAGCTTGTCTGCAACGAATGTGTACATATTCTTCCTTGTTACCTGTGGTATTGGGGCGAATCATCCCTCTCGCTTATGAATTTGTCAATTATATCCATTTCCCTAAATAGCGAATTGTGATTAAGCGTTGAGGTTTTAGCTTAAGCTGTTTAAGTATTTGTCTGTTAAGCCAAAATATTTCAAATTTCCATCCGGCTCTAACACTAAACTCATGTTTGATGTTGCGATCAAACCAGGGTCGTTGGTCGAAAAAATGACTGTTTTATTCAGCAACTTATCGCTGAACAAACGGTTAAAGTACTGCGCATTTTCATTTTCTGCACCATTGAATGGCTCATCAATAATAATCAGAGATTGCTCACAGTTACCTAAGCCGAGTGCCAGACGCAATTTTTGTTGAATTCCATTCGGGAGACTTTTGCATTTATCCACGCTTAACTGAGTAGCTAAGCCTTCCGGAAGCCATTCATCTAACTCGAAGAAGCTCACCATCTCTTGCATCTTGTCTGTTGGAATCAGCCCGTTGTGTAGAATGAAGTTGGTCTCGAGTGAGCCTTCAAAAATATGCAAATTAAAAGGGATGTAGTTAATCGAGGTGCGATAACGGTAGCTATTGAACTGTTTAATGTTGTAACCATCGACAGATACAGCGCCTTGATAGCGGTCTTCTAACCCAGCAATGATTGAAATTAAGGTGGTTTTACCGCAGCCCGTAGGGCCACAAATGACCACTTTGGCACTGGGTGGCACTTTGAAACCAAGGTTGGTTAAGCCGGTCGCCGCTCCTGCATATCGGTGACTGACACCGCTGCCCACAATGCTTCCTTGGAACAGGCGAATAGGTGGGCTTTTTTCTAAGGTCAATTTGTCGTCATTCATCGACATCAGGTTGTTTATCTGTGCTGATGAAGCCTTGATCGATTGGAACTTGGAAATTGAGTTATAGATACCCATGATTGGGCCTAACGCTTTCCAAACCAAAATAACGGTTGCGAGCATGGCACCCGCATCAGAAGTACCTTCCATCACGCCGATTACCGCGGTCACGATACTTGCTGTACCAATCACTTGAATCAAACTGCCACCAGCGGCCTGAATCTTACTGTTAGTCACGGCAACGTTCTCTGCATCGCTGGTGCTTTGCATATGCGATGCACTGAATCGAGATTGAACGACACGAAGTAAAGGCAGGCCTTGGATTGTTTTGATACCACGAAGGATTTCGTTCCATTGATACGAGACCATCGCATTGGCGCGCGAACTTTTGGATGTGGCTTGCGAGTAGATATAGCGAGAGTAAATACAGAACACTAACATCAGGATTAAACCACCCATCACCACTAATGCCGCTGTACCAGACATCAGAGCAATGGCGATGATAAATACGATCACAAACGGCATATCAAAATAGCTGAGCGTCGATTCGGCAGTCACCAAGCGTCGGAAGGTATCGATATCTTTCAAACGTGCTAGCTGAGAAGAGACCCCAGCAGTAGATGTCATCGCATAGGGTAGCCAAAGCAATTTAGATATAACGGCTTGCGAGATGTGCACGGCGAGGTCTTTACCGGAAGTGGCAATGATGTTGACCCGCATTTTCTTAAAGAAGTATTCAGAGAAGCCGACAATAATGGCGAATAAGGTTAGCCAATAGAGTGTGGCTTCGGAGCTCGAAGTCAGTGCGAAGTTATATACACTCATAATAAAGAATGGCTGCAATGCACCGAGAATACTGATGACGAAGCTGAGAATGATCAGGCTTTTAAGTTCATTGTTATAACGATAGAAAGCGTATTTAATCCAATTGCTTCTGTCTTGCGATTCCGGAGGTGGCTCGCGGAACAGACGAGAATATTCGCTAATCGCAATCAGCAAACAGGGCTTTTTGCACATTGGGTATTCAATGGTGTTGTTGTTCGTGTAATCAAACAGCAGCAACTTTCCATCTTTGGTGCCTAAGAAAATCGCACTTAGATTCTCTATTTCAATAAAGCATGGCTGAGGGTGTTTATCTATATTCTCGAGTGTCTTTAATTTGGTCACATCACAGCGATACCCAAGACGCTCTATGGTTGCTGTAAAGCTGTCGCTGTCTTTGTGTTTCGGAATAAAAGCATCGCTGAGTATCGCGGGTGTGCCTTCCCATTCGAGTGCTATCAAGGTGTAGGCCAAACCGCGGATAAGTGGCGATTGACTGTAGCGTTCGTCGTATCCGCTGGATTCAAAATCCAAGACACGTTGCGGTACATTATTGAAGTCGACTAAGATACTCATTGGTCACCTCCGGTAAGTTTTACGCGTTTGAGGCGATGGTTAAGCTTGTCCATTTTATTACTGGCGATGATCAAGATTTTGTCGTTGGCTCGATAAGCCGTACTGGTGAGAACCATTCGTGCAAATTCCTCATCAAACACACAGTCGATGTCATCAAATATCAATACGCGCTTACTGGCGAGCAGGGCGCGAACTAATAATAGGGCGTAGCCAACTTGGCGTGAGAATGGGTTACGCATATGGCCTTTGAGTTCTGTATAAAAACCGGCAGGAAGCCCATCAATTTGAGCTTTGATGTTCATGGTTTCACACAGTGCAAACGCCGTGTTATTCAAGCTTGGGCGGAAACAGGTGAGGTTATCGATAATCGTCCCTTCTACGAACGAACTGGTCTTATCAACCATCAGAACACTGTTACGCCAAACGTTGTAATTGACGTCATCCAAAGGCGTGTCGTTAATCATGATATCTAGTTTGCTATCACTGTTCTGACGCGTAATACAGTTAGCGAGGTGGGTCTTACCTGAACCACTTTTCCCTGTCAGCAAATAGGCTTGTCCGAGTTCGAACTCGATACGCTGCTTTTCAGAATACTTAACCGAGATACGTTCTACTTCTGTTGTTTCATGTTGGTGTTCAACAGAGGCGGCCAATTCAAGGAGGTCAACGATACGCTGAATATGGAGTTTGTTTAACTCCCAACGGCTCGCGGTGCGCATCACTTGTTGGTAAGGCGCAAAATAACGGTTGGTTAGCATGATGATCGCGGCCATGATGCCTTGGCTAGATTCCATATTGATAACGGCCGTTGCCAGTACCACAACAACACAAGCTATAGAAAGCTGTTGGATGAGCGCCAATATTAGGCTGAAGTTAGATTCAATCTGCTCATATTTGATGTTCTCAACTTCGCGCTCTTCGACCATTTGTGTCATCAGGCTTTCAACGCGGTATTCCATATTTCGAGCTTTGATATCAAGCGGGCTAGAGATGATCTCAATGATTTTGGAGGTAGTTAACCCTTCGATGTCTGACTTATTCTGCAAACTACCAATCTTTTGTTTGGAAAGGCTCCACGCAAAAATAGCCAAGATGACAGAGGCAATCAGAAGGGTAATGCCAGCCCATATGTTGATGAGTCCTATGATGAGGATAGTG
Source organism: Vibrio sp. 10N.286.51.B11 (assembly GCF_041469245.1). NCBI lineage: Bacteria > Pseudomonadati > Pseudomonadota > Gammaproteobacteria > Vibrionales > Vibrionaceae > Vibrio > Vibrio sp. 10N.286.51.B11. The sequence goes on from NZ_JBFRKI010000016.1 coordinate 14,761, forward strand.
ATCACGCTGACGGCAAGGTTGATAAGCGCTCGAACCGATTCGCCACCAAAGAAGGTTTTCAATTCAGGAATGGTTGAGATTCGTTCTAGGTATTCGCCTGGCTCCAAACGTCGGAACTTAGAGATTTCCGCCAAACAGATGGATTGAAATACCTTATTGGTTAAGTTGGTCTCAAACTGCCTCATGATGACAGAGGAAATCTTCTCTTCCTGATTTTTTAAGTGATAGTCGAGGAAGATAGAAATCAAGATAATCGCGAACAATAAGAACAGAGTATCTTGTGCTTGGTTGGGTAACACTCGGTCAAAAATGATCAGAATGGAGAAGGGCAGTACCAAACCAAACAGGGTCGATATTATCGTTGAGAAAGTCAGATAACACTTATCTGCCATGTTGATCTTTTGCGAAAACTGCTCAGTTTGCATTGCGACCTCCTTTCCTCAACGACTCCGTTGAGAGAAGATGTTTAGGCACCAAATCTTGATTGTCTCGTCCCTCAATATCGCTCATTAATTGCATCACGCTTTCGATAGATTGAATTGAGAGTATTCCCTTAATTTGCTCAAGCTTGATGGTCTCGATGATGTAGTCGTATCGTGCGCTTTCGTAGTCTCTTAAGGCGCTGAATAGTTTACTTTCCGCCGCCAGCAAGTCGGTGATAGTACGCGTGCCCAATTGGTAGGCTCTTTGGATCCCTTTATAAGACGCGTAGTTGGCGCGAATGATGTTTTCGTAACTGCTTATAGACTGCGAGAAATCGTTAATGTTGAGCACGGAGGTATTCACACTGTTACGTGTGGTGTAAAGCGAATCTTGGTAAAGCAGCTCAGTACGTTCGATGGCCGTCGATGATTTTTGATAGCCGTAGTAATCAGAGCCACCAGACAAGATAGGAACTGCTAGGTTTAACCCAACACTGGTTGAGTTACTTTCGCCTGTCGCTGTAATGTCGGTTTTGTCGAAGTTATTGGCGTCATCGTGTCGATAGCTGGCTGAAAGCGATACGGTCGGTAAGAAGTTCGAACCGCTCTCTTTTAAGCTTCTGCGGCTTCTCTCGACGTTTTTCTTAGCCACTAACAAGTCGTTGTTGAGCTTTAACGCTTGATCCATGATTGATCGTTGTTCGGTTTCGTTTATCTCTTTTAAAGGCACACTTTCGTAGATATCTTGAGACGGAGTGATAGGGTATTGAATCTGAATCGATAGCCCGTTGAGAATGACGCGACGGTCTTTCTGCAAGGTTCTCAATCGATTCGACACACCTTCTTTCTGAGCAATCACTTCGTAAAGCTCACTGGCGGCTGTATTGCCGAGTTCCACATTGCGTCGCATTTGATGTTCACGCGTCTCAGACGACTTAAGCTCTACCTTGGTCGCTTTAATTTGTGCGTTGTTTTTCAAATACTCAAAGTATTGAGAGCCGATTTCTGAAATAGTGCTTTGGATTTTGTTCTCGTGTTTAATCTCTTCAATGTTGAAGTCGAGCTTTGCCGTCCCATATTTGAAAATATCGCCCAGATTGAAGATCGATTGAGAAAGGGAAAGGCTGTAGCTGTTCGAGTTATAGCTTGAAGTTTCATCAGGCACACTTGATAGCAAGGTTTCATTTTCATTCCATGTGGTATCGGCAGCACCATTGAGGGAAGGAAGAAATTTTGAGCGGCTGATACCAATGTTGTACTCGTTCTCTTCGACCCCTTTATCACTCGCCCGAAGAGAAAGGCTGTTCTGCAGACCGAGTTCTACCGCCTCAAGCAGGGTAGTCGCCGATGCTGAAGGTGTCGTGCTTAATGTAAGCGCAGCTATGATGCTGCTAGTTAAGTTTTTGTACCGCCACATACTTGTTGATCACCTTGATGATTTGGTCGCTTTTATAAGGTTTGCTGATTACGTAATCCATTCCGGCCTCAATACAAGCCTGGTGTTCGTTACTGCTGGTCAATGCGGTTGCACCTATGATGGTACAAGGGTTTTTCTCGTTTTCTTGTTCGAATTGGCGAATGCGTTTTGTGGCTTCGATGCCACCCATACCCGGCATGATGCAATCCATGAAGATGATGTCAGAACGCTTGTTCATAAAGTGCTTCACGGCATCGGCGCCATCGCCAACCATGTCTGGTTCATATTCTTGTTTGGTCAAGATTCGTTTCAGTAAAATTTGTTGAACTCGGTCATCCTCTACGATAAGGAATGAGCTGTTTTCCATCTGTTCTTCCGATGCTTCCGCTTCCATAATGGTGAGTAGGTTTGGAATGAACTCGTAAGGGATAGCAGGAGCGTTGATGATTTTGTCGACGAAGCTATGACACTCTTGTGCTTGCTGAGTGTTGGTCACTGACAACAGTAACTTGGTATTTGGGTGGTTCTTAAGCTGAGATTTCACCGTCTTGCTCAACGACGGCAGCTTGTTGGGTTCAAAGGTATCGGTCAACATTATCGCATCGTAATCACCGAACGTTTTCGCCGCTGAGAAAAGCTCATTTGCAGTGCGAATCTCGGTGATATCAAGCCCCAAGTTACTGAGCATTTTCTTCATCACATCGATGCGAACTTGAGTATTAGCACACAAGAGTAAACGCTTGCCATCAAAGCGAGTTTTCTCTGTGTGGAAGTTCTTAGCCTTAAGATCAAGCTCGATCTGAAAACGTTCCTGAGCCCCTGACTGGAACCAGTGGCTCTCGTAATATCCGTAATCCTTCAGAACGCTTTTCGCTAAGTCATCTGTGCTGGCTGTATGGTCTTTGTGTGCGCTCCAATGGAGTTTGTTGAGCTTGGCAACAGAAACATCCAGTGTTGATAAGAAGTTGAGGTTGATGGTGACACGGGTATTTTCCATGTCTGAAGCCGCACCCGATTCAATCGTTACAAACAGTTTCTTATTTGATTTGAGTTGAATAGCGTTAGAAAGTTGAAGGAACAGTATCCAGAATAAGCTGGTGGATTGGCCTGCAACACGATTCGGTAAGTTGTCAGAGATAAAACAGTCAAGTTGGCTTTCATTACGTTGTACTTTGGCACTGATATGAATCATTAATTCAGATAACACGCTCAGTAAAGAGAACTCTTTCGACTTGCTTTCCGTACCCTGTGATATCAAGCGATTATAGTTTTCTGCTAACTCAGATAGTGTGCTACACGCAGAGGTAATATCGTTCGCCATCAACACGCCGTTTTCATCGGTTTCTTGAACCAGATATTGGACGCCACCGTTGATGGTGTTTGTAATTCCGCGAATCTCATAACCGATCAGCGCATACAACTGTTTGTAGAGATCGTTATTGCGCTTTTGGTCTTCTAATTTACTGAAAATAAGTTTGAGATGAGAGTAAATCTGACGCTGCTTGGGGTTGATGCTAACTTCATTAAGAAGCTCTTCAAGACGTTGTAAATCTAGCTGCTTCAGCTCTTGATACAGGGCATCGAATTCATAGTCGATTTCGCGTTCGTTAGAACTGGATTTCTTTAGCTTCAACATAGCAACTGAGTTGGATAGAATCGTAATCACAGCCAATATCACGACCACCATAAACAACCAGATAAAGAACTCGTTTTTTTCTGACATTAAGTCATTTGCATGGTTGTTAAACATGGTGCGATAGTTGTCGTCCATCTGCAGATAGTTATTGGTCAATGAAAGGTACAAGCCTAATACGTCGTTACGTGTTTTTGCGCTATCGGAGAAACGATTAATCGCCAATTCCAGTTGTGTGTATTCAGTTGCCCCAACCAAGCTGAACTCGGTTTTGTTCAATGAGGCTAAAGAGCGAAATTCATCAATTTCAAGCTTCAAGTTAACCAGGTTGAATTGGTTAGTGCCGCAAGTGTTGGTACTTAAACACTGTTGCAGAGTTTGAATATCTTGTTCTATGGTCTGATTAAGCTTCTGGGCTTGTATGAGCAGTGGGGCGCTTTGCACTTGTGCGACTGAATCTATTTTTGACCAAGAACAGTATAAATAGAAAGCGAGCGCAGCCAATACCACGCTAAATAGTATGCTTAGACGTAGGGCGGGTATGGAAATATTGTACGAAGGTTTACCGCTCATTGATTATCTCTCATCGAAAGCATCCTCGATGGCTGACATCACCGGTTTCGCAGCGTATTCGATCACGCGACGCGAGCCTGTTTTCACATCAGCGGTAAACTCCATGTAAGGTGATAACTTGTATTGAGTGCCTCCTCGTTCAAGAAAGTTTCGGTCAATTTCAATCTCAGCTAAATAGAATTCAGCGTCTTCTTCTTCGTATGATGAACGGCTGATTGAGGCGATGGTTCCCTCAACAAACCCGTATTTTGCAAAGTTATAGGTATCCATTTTTACTTTCACTGCCTGACCAATTTCGACAAATCCCATGTCTTTACGTGGGATCTTCGCTTCACCGTGTAACGAATTATTTATTGGGGCAATATCGGCGATACTTTCTCCTGGCGGAATCACAGCAGAACGGAAATTGAAGTGAAGTTTATCGACCACACCATCGACTGGCGAGTAGACGACTAGGCGATCAACCTTGTCGGAATGCTGCGGTTGTAAGATTCGCTTTAGCTTGAGGTCTTTGTTCGCTTGAATGATTTGTGCTTGGTACTCAGAGTTTCGATTCTCAACCAAGTCACGGTGTTGCTTTTCCAGTTTGTCGAGTTGGAAACGCTCATTCATCACAGATTCGTCAAGGTTCTCAATCTCACGCACCATATTCGACTCTTGTACTTTCATGTTAAGAACGTCGACATAAGACGCCATCTCTTCTTTATAGAGGGTGTTTTTGATGTTGAGCTGCTTACGTATCAGAGAGAGTTGATTCTCTGAACTTTTGCGACGCTTTAACATTGAACTGATCAACGAGTTCTTGTGCTTAATATCGTGTGTAATGAGTTCTTCATTTGAACGGTTTTTAGAGAATTCTTGTCTCCAGGTATTCATGTTGACCTGAACTTGCTCAGGGTATTTCTCAATGAAAGCGTCGAAGTTAGGCTCTATCATGTCGCGTAAGCTTTCATAACGAATCTTATCGAGCTCTATCTGAATAATTTCAGTATTGACGGTATCAAGTTGAGTGTTACGGTCAAGTGAGCGTATTCGAGCGATAGGTTGGCCCTCATAAACGACTTCCCCTTTTCTGACTAACAATTCTTCTAATATCCCGCCTTCTAAATGCTGAACTTTCTCAACATCCGATTCCAATAGCAGTTCGCCACGTACAGAAACAACAATATCGATACGTGCTTGTGACGCCACCGCAATAGCGACCAAAGCGAGCAAGAATATAATGAGCAACGTTTTGTGAACGCTGGTCATGGCACTAGCAAGCACAATAGTGTCATCAGCTGTGACCTTAGAAGCCTCGTTATTGGAAACGAGTGCTTTTCTGAGGTGATGTTCTATTTGGTTATTGCTCATGACTGACCTCGGTTACTTGCCATCTATTACTTCCTTAATATCCAACAAGTGGTTGATTTGTCGATTGACGTTGTGCAATTCAGTTTTTACATCCTCTATTAGATCTTCCGGCGCAGGAAACTCGTGTCTACTCAAGTGTTCCAATTTGGCCATTTTTGGCGGAAGGTCTTGGTCGCAAAGCAACGTTAAGATGGTCTTCAATCGTTTTGAGTAACTATTGAGTTCATCAAAATGATTACCGTTATGAAGCGCTTCTATATTTAGGGCTGCGTCAGAAAAGTCATTGTAAAAGTCGCCTAATAGCAATTGCAGCCCTTTGTGGTTGTTGTCGACCGAGCGCAACAAATTCGTCATGTCTATCATCGCTCCACTGCCTTAATTGCTTTAATCACAATAACTAAGGATCTTTAAAGGCAGTTTTCAAATTTTTTTTGATTCTTTCTCTTTAAAAAGAAATTATGAAAAATGTTGTATAAAAAATTGGTTTTTCAAAATGATGTCCTTTAATGCCTCTATAAATACGATCAGTTAGCTAGTAGCAACGGAGGCTGTAATGGCAGGCGAAAATAACCAAAATAACCAAAACAACCAAAATGAAGATCTAAATGACGCGGTAGAACAAACGGACACGAACGACGCGGGTACGCCCTCCCAACAGCAGAATCAACAAAATCAACAAAACACGATTGCGTCGACAATAGCGACGGGTGCTGAAAATGCGGATGCGGCAGACGAAGTTAACCAGGCTTTAGACGAAAATCCGAGTGGTGCAGGTAATGCTGAAGATGCCTCTGCTTCTGGTGCGGCTGTGCAAGAAGAGACGCCAGAAAGTGATGGAGATTCAGACGCTGCACAATCCAATGTAGTTGGTGGAGCCGCTTCTGAAGCTGGCTCGGATAACGCTGCTGGCAGTGGTGGCGGTGCTGGAGCGGGCGCACAAGCTGTAGGTGGTGATATCGCAGAGGCTGCGACAGGTGGTGTAGACGCTGAAGGTAATGAAGAACAAGGCCAAGCTGCGCGTACTTCAGCAGCGCCGAGTGCGACATCTTCAGAGTCGGGTGACCAACAAGTTGGTGATGAGCTAGATTCACAAACAGTAGAAGAGACGTTTGCAGTTGATGTTCAAGCTTCTGACGAAGAGACCATTAGCGAAGTAGAGGATGACTTTGATTCTGAAACGGTAAGCGAAACGTTTAAAATCAAAGTGGAAAGTGAAAATGATGCGCCAGAAGCTGAACAAGATCTGGCTTACATCATGGATGAAGATGGCTCCATAACATTCACTCAAGAACAATTACTCGAATACGCAAGTGATGTAGATGGGGACGAGCTTGTTGCTTCTAACGTTCAAGTTGGTGATGATGCAACAGTTCAAGACAATGGTGATGGTACTTTCACCGTTGTTCCTTCAGCTGATTTTAATGGTGAACTTGACCTTACTTTCGACATCAGTGACGGCCAAGAAACGATTAGCAGCGCAATTGATTTAACGGTACGCCCGATTAATGACGCGCCTGTTCCTGAAGATAAAACGTTTGAAATCGAGGAAGACGGAACTCTTGTATTCACCGACGCTGACCTCCTTTCTGGTGCTACCGACATTGAAGGTGATAACCTAACGGTTGAAGGTGTGACCTACGATGGTGGCGACGGTATCCTTACCGACAACGGTAATGGTACGTACACCTTTGCGCCAAATGAAAACTTCAATGGTGACGTAAACTTCGGCTTCGATGTGTCAGACGGAACCGATACGGTCTCTGCCAACATCGATGTAAGTGTGA
>NZ_JBFRKI010000016.1:22740-23808 GCF_041469245.1 Vibrio sp. 10N.286.51.B11
AGCAGCTGCTTTCTCAAGCATCAGATGTGGAAGGCGATGACCTTACGGCTAGCGACCTTACGGTTGGTGGAGATGCGACGGTTGTAGCTAATGATGACGGCAGCTTCACCATCACGCCAGATGAGAACTTCAATGGTGATATCGATATTAGCTTCGATATCTCAGATGGTACCAATACGGTTCAAGCATCGGCTGACCTAACTGTTAATCCAGTTAATGACCTGCCAGTCCCTCAAGACCAACAGTTCAGCGTTGAAGAAGATGGCACGTTAATCTTCACCGATGCCGACCTATTAACAGGTGCAACGGACATTGAAGGCGACAACCTAACGGTTGAAGGTGTGACCTACGACGGTGGCGACGGTATTCTTACCGACAATGGTAATGGCACATACACCTTCGCACCGAATGAAAACTTCAATGGCGACGTAAACTTCGGCTTTGATGTGTCTGACGGTACCGATACGGTATCAGCTAACATTGATGTGAGCGTAACAGCGGTTGATGATGCGCCAGTGTCTGGCGACCTAGCATACTCAATCGACGAAGACGGTTCGATTCGTCTAAGCCAAGAGCAGCTTCTATCGCAAGCGTCTGATGTGGAAGGCGATGACCTGACAGCTAGCGACCTAACGGTTGACGGTGATGCTACAGTCGTTGCTAACGATGATGGCAGTTTTACCATCACGCCAGATGAGAACTTCAATGGTGACATCGATATCAGTTTCGATATCTCTGATGGCACCAATACCGTTCAAGCTTCTGCCGATTTAACCGTTAACCCAATCAATGACCTGCCAGTTCCTCAAGATCAGCAATTCAGTGTTGAAGAAGACGGTACTTTACTGTTCACAGACGCGGATCTGCTTACAGGCGCGACAGACATTGAAGGTGACAACCTAACGGTTGAAGGTGTGACCTACGATGGTGGCGACGGTATCCTTACCGACAACGGTAACGGCACGTACACCTTTGCGCCAAATGAAAACTTCAATGGTGACGTAAACTTCGGCTTCGATGTGTCAGACGGAACCGATACGGTCTCTGCGAACATCGATGTAAGTGTGA